>JASHUO010000294.1 GCA_030039975.1 Alphaproteobacteria bacterium | reverse complement strand
CGCCACGCACGACGACATTCGCGCCGGACTCGAGGACGATCTGCTCCTACGGTCAGCGCCTCCCGGAACAACCCTGACCGAGACCGCCTTCTGCCCGCTCTGCGGTTGCCCCGTCGTTGCGACGCGATACGTGAAGTAGGCGTGCCCTGGCGCTAGCCGCCTCCAGCTCCTAGCGAGGCGCGAGAGCCGCGTAGCTGGGGTTCCGCGCGGCTGCAATCTCGGTCACCAGTTTCTTGGTGATGGCGTCGCGAAACGTGGTGAAGTCCTGCACGACGAGGAGGAAGGCGCTGGGGCCGCCGATCACGTTCTCGCGGTAATAAGCGGGCAGCCCTCCAGGCGGCTGGACATGGGCGAAATAGCCAGGATTGGGATGCGCGTTGATGATGGCGAGGCCGTTGATGGTGAACCCCGCCGACACCGCCTCATCGCGGGCATCGAGAATGGGGCGGCCGGAATTGTTATCGCCGTCGCCAGAGACATCGATCACGCGGCGCGAGGCGGCCGCCTTCAATTTCGTGAAATAGCTGCGGCTGAAATCGAGCGCGGCGCTGATCGAGGTCCGGCCGGCGAAGGAGCGCGGTGCTTTCAGCAAGGTGGATGCGAACCCTGCGGCCGTCTCGCCGTCGCGCACCACGGTCCAATCGGCGACCACATTTTGCTCCTCCGGCCCTGACCATTCGACGAAGCAAATGGCAATGGAGCCATGGG
Source organism: Alphaproteobacteria bacterium (assembly GCA_030039975.1). GTDB lineage: Bacteria > Pseudomonadota > Alphaproteobacteria > ATCC43930 > CGMCC-115725 > DAHUYF01. Next base: position 3,331 of record JASHUO010000294.1, on the reverse strand, counting down.
GGCCGGCGGCGATTGCCTTCAGAACACTCGGATCGGTAACCGCCGCGGCGTAGCCCTGTCGCTGGAGCTTGAACTCGTCGTCATCGACGCTGCGCGACACATCGGCGGCAAAGATGACGGCGACATCCACCGTTTCGGCGCGGGCTTTCGCAGCGCCGACGCACAACAGGATTGCAAGGACACAGGCGTGGGCTGATCGCATCGGCGCCTCCTTCAACCGGGCGTCAGGACAAGATGAAAGGCACGCACCAGGGTCAGCACGTACATCTCAACCACTCACAGTGAACGCGCCACTGCACCTTGTATAAGCGGGACGAGCAGAAGTGCGGTAAGGAGCTTGTGCACGGCTTAAGCTGATCTCGAAAAACCAAAGACGCCGAACCGTCGGAGGACGGTTCGGTAGACGCAGCAAGTCGATGGAGATCAGCCGAGAGGCGGAGCGCGCGAGCGGTAGGAAGCCGGGAACGCGCCCGAGAGAGCGACGAGGCGCATGCCGAGAACCACCGGCTGTGCCGCGGTGCTCGGAGCGGGCAGAATCGCCGGCAGCGGCGCTGCGAACCCGGCGAGGGTGCTCACTGAGCTGCACACTGCGCAGTTCGCGCGATGTTGATGATCGCTGCCGTGTTGGTCGGGATGCCCCTCGTGGCCTACGAGCTTCGCCAGGAGTTCATGCGAGGGGTCGACGGCGGCGTGCCTGCCATGGGCGTTGCTCGCGTTGAGCGCGTCGACGAGATCGAAGCTGAGATGAATTGGAACGAGCGCGTCGAGGAGCAGCGCCAGCATGGCGAGCCAAGCAGCGATCGCGTGGCGCTGCCTCCTCGAGATCATTGGCGCTCGCCCCCTCAGCGAGACTGAAGCTCGGACCAACACTAGAGTGTCGCGAGTGACGCAGCAAGCTCGGGGGGAAACTAGGTTCCTGCCGGGGGCGGGTCGCCGCCCTGCGACATTCTAGCCGATCGCGGTTCACTCGTTCTCCCAGCGCGGCGGGCGCTTCTCGAGGAAGGCGTCGATGCCTTCCTCGGTGTCGCGCGCCAGCATGTTTCGCGTCATCACCTCGGAGGTATAGGCATAGGCGGCTTCGAGACCGAGCTCGGCCTGGCGGTAGAAGGCTTCCTTGCCGATGGCGACCGCGAGCTTCAGCTTGCCGGCGATCTGACGGGCGAGGGCGGTCACTTCCTCGTCGAGCCGGTCGGGCGCGACGACGCGGTTGACGAGGCCGATCGACCGGGCGTGCTCGGCATCGACGAGATTGCCGGTGAGCAGCATCTCCATCGCCGGCTTGCGGCCGACCGCACGGGTCAGCGCCACCATCGGCGTCGAGCAGAAGAGGCCGATATTGATGCCGTTGACGGCAAATCGCGCCTCGCTTGACGCCACCGCCAAATCGCAGGACGCGACGAGCTGGCAGCCGGCGGCGGCGGCGATGCCATGCACGCGGGCGATCACCGGCTTCGGCAGCTTGGTGAGGCTGACCATGAGGCGCGAGCATTGAGCGAAGAGCGCCTCGTAATGCTGGCGACCGGGATTGGCGCGCATCTCGCGGAGGTCATGGCCGCCGCAGAAGCCCGGCCCGTTGGCGGCGATCACCACCACCTTGATCTTGGGGTCGCGCGCGATTGCATCGATCGCCGCCTGCAGCGCCGTCATCAGCTCGACCGAGAGCGCGTTGCGCTGCGCGGGGCGGTTGAGCGTGAGCCGCGCGATCGCGTCCTCGTCCTGGCGCAGCAGCACCGGTTCGTTCGCGCTCATGAGGTGATCCTCCCTTCGCTTCGGGTGTAGCCCCCGGCGCGCCTGCCGTCCAACGGGAAAAGCGGCTTCTGTCGAGGCGCTTGCGGCTCTCAGTGTTATACTATAACGTTCGCACGAGCCGGTGAGGGGAATGCGCGCAGAACGCGGCATTGGGCGATGGGCGAGGGGCAGAGGGCGCCGTGGCGGCGCCTGGCTGTCGATCGCCGCGCTGCTCCTCCAACTGCTGGTCACGGCCGGGCATTTCCACGCCGAGGATTTCGGCTTCCTCGCCGGGCCTTCTGCCGAGGCGGCCTTCGTCGGCAGCTCGGGCGGGCCGGGTGGCGACAAAGCCGGCGCTCTCGCCCATGATGATTGCGCGCTGTGCATCAGCCTGCAGCTCGCCAGCAGCACCGCGCTGCCGGACATCGCGCCGTTCGCCGCGCCGCCCGAATTCTTCGCGGAGCTGCGCCTGCCGCCGGAACAGCCGCGGCGCACCGTTACGCCCTATCTCCTCTTCCGCACCCGCGCTCCTCCCGTTCTCTGAGATCGACCGCTAACCAAAGCTGACCGTCATGTCCCAGGGCATGGCGCGTTTGTCGATCCTTTTGGACAGGGTAAGCTCATGGAGCGCCGCAGCGCCGCTAGTCGTGTAACTCATGCATTTCATCACGCCTTTCTCGCCAGCCTTGCCGCCACCGTCAGCCTCGCCGCGCTCGGCGCCGCCAGCGCGCTCGCCGCACCGGCGGGGCCGGCGGCGGGAACGGTTGAGGGTGTCGCGCGCGATGCCGCCGGCCACCCGCTCGCCGGGGTCTCGATCACCTTGCTTGCGGCCGACGGACACGTCGCCGGCACGGCTGTCAGCGATGCCAAAGGCGCCTATCGCTTCACCGGGCTCACGCCGGGGCAATATTCCGTGAGTGGGGACAAGACTGGTTTCGTCGCGGCGATCGTGCCCGCGACCGTGACTGCCCAGAGTGGCGTCGCCGCCGACGTGGCGCTCGCCGCCGCATCCGCGCCGGCGCCCGCCGCCGCAGCAACAGCCGCCACGGCGCAACAGCCCGAGCAGGACATCACCATCATCGCCCAGCGCCTGGAGGCGGCGCGGCTCAGCATCGAGCCGCAAATCGGTGCTTCGACCTATACGATCACCAACCAGGCGATCCAGGAGCAGCCGGGTGGCGAGAACAACCCGCTGAACCAAGTCCTGCTTCAGGCGCCGGGCGTCGATCAGGACAATCTCGCCAATGGCGCGATCCATGTCCGCAACGAGCATCTGGGCGTGCAGTACCGCATCAACGGCGTCGTGCTGCCGGAAGGGGTGACCTTCTTCGGCCAGGGTCTGAGCCCGCGCTTTGTCAATTCGATGACCCTGATCACCGGCGCCTTGCCGGCGGAATTCGGCCTGCGCACCAGCGGGGTTGTCGACATCCAGACCAAGAGCGGGCTCTTCGCGCCCGGCGGCTCGGTCACGATGTATGGCGGCAGCTACGGCACGGTCCATCCGAGCCTCGAGTACGGTACCTCCGTCGACGGCTACAATCTCTACGTCTCCGGCGATTTCCTGCAGAGCGATCACGGCATCGACGCGGTGACGCCGAAATAC
>JASHUO010000293.1 GCA_030039975.1 Alphaproteobacteria bacterium | reverse complement strand
GGAGTCGGACCGCTTCACCGCCAGTCTGGTTGGGCTGGCCGTGGCAGTGCTTCTTGGCCTGATCGGGCTTTGGGTTACCGATGGGCTTGCCCAAGAATCGAAGCTAGAGGATTGCTTGCTGCAGGGGCGCATGAACTGCGGGCGGATCGAGCTGTCGCCGGTCCCTTGACGTGCTGCTGCCCCAGCGCGCTCAGGATGGGGGGAAAAGCCGAATCGTGACCACGATGCCGACCTCGTCGGGATAGTCCGGGGGCAGGGGCGGGAACGGCAAGGCGCTCCGGATCATGTTTTCGACCGCCTGATCGAGCCCGGCCACGCCCGACGACTGTTCGAGCTTCATGCCGATGATTTTGCCGGATCGGTCGAGCGCGACGTCGTAGACGGCTGTTCCGTCCACCGGCAGTCCGAAAGGACCGATGATGCGCGGATAGACGCGGTGCCGCTCGATCAGCGCGTGAAGCTCATTGAGGTAGGGATCGCCCCGCTCCAAATGCTCGCCGGGCTGCACATTAAGATGCCGCAGCGCAGTGGCGTGCGGCGCACGCGACTTCTGCGCCTCTTTCTTCTGCGGTTCGAGCCGCGCGACCTGCTTCTGAGGCGGTGGCTTTGTGTTCTCTTGTGCGCTCGCCGATTCTTGAGGGGCCGGTGTCGGCTTCTCCGGCGGCGGTGCCGGCGGCTGCGGCTTGGGCTTTGCCTGCTCGGGCGCGGGCGGCGGTGGCGCGGCAGTCTCGGGCGCCGTCTCTTCCGCGGTCGGCGGCGCGGTCGTCTGCTCGTCGGGGCCGGACTCGCGGTAGGCCGTGGATGCTGGCGGTTTCGGCACCGGCGGTGCTGCGGCGGGAGGTGGCGGAGGCGGTGGCGGGGGTGGCGGCGGTGCAAAGACGATCTTAACCGGGACGACATCCGGCGCCGGCGCCACGACCGGGCGGGACCAATCGATGATGAGCCAAAGCAGGACACCGCCGTGCAGCAATGCCGCTGCGAGCATCGCAAGCCAGGGCAGGGCCTGACGCTTGTTGCCGGGCTCTACGCTGGGGATGGGAGGGTCAACCGGCAGACTGATCGGCGACCCACCCGCGTCGCCCTCGTTCAACCTCGGCTCCTCACCGTGCTCAATGTCTCTTGATAGGGATGGCGCGCGCCGCTGCATCCCCGGGCGCCAAAACCACCCCTTCATGGCGTGCGACTCGGTTCGGCTCGCCTAAGCCTTGTTGCCTGGCAGTGGCGCATCCGGCGGGATCAGGAGTTCGTCATTATGCTCTCCGAGACGCGGCGCCCGCTGCCGCATGGGCGGACGCTCTCCGTCGAAGGAAAGCGGCAGGCCGATCAGACCGAGCTCGACTCCGGGCAGCTTCTCGATCATGCCGAGAGCGGCAGTCTGCGGTTCGACGACAACGTCGGCGAGGTCCTGAACCGGCGCGCAGGGCACGCCTGCGGCTTCGAGGTGCTCAACCCAATGCGCCGAGCTTGCCTGGCGGATGATCGCCTGAATCTGCGGAATGAGCGCAGCTTTGTTGGCAAGCCTCAGCGGATTCGTCTTGAAGCGCTCATCCGCGATCCAGTCGGGCCTGCCGAACGCCCGCGCCAGCTTCTGGAACAGGCGGTCATTGGCCGCAGCGATGATGACTTCCCCATCGGCCGTCTCAAAGGCCTCAAAGACAACGAGCCGGCGGCTGCCGGTACGATGGCGTTTGGGGACCTCGCCGGTAACGGCGAAGCTGGCAAAGGGCACGGTGAGCCACGCGAGTGCCGTTTCGAAAAGCGAAGCATCGACAATGCCACCGCGCCCGGTGCGCGCCCGGCGCAGCAGCGCCGCGACGCAGCCCAGGGCTAGCCAAAGGCCCGTTCCCATATCGAGAATCGGCACTCCAACCCGAGTCGGCGGCGCGTCTTCTGCGCCGTTCATGCTGAAGATGCCGGCGAAAGCCTGCACCATCGGCTCGTACCCTGGATTGAGGCGCCGCGGCCCTTTGTGGCCGAATGCCGAGAGCGAAGCATAGATCAGTTGCGGATGCTGCGCGGTGAGCGCCGCGCCGCCAAGGCCGAGTTCTTCCATGGCTCCGGGACGCATGTTGTGCAGGAGCACATCGACGTCGGCGAGATAATCCTTGAGCCAGGCGCTGCAGGCGGCGTCCCTGAGGTCGAGCGTGATACTGCGCTTGTTGCGATTCACCGTCTGAAAGATCGCCGCGGCGCCTTGCCAGAAAGGTGGGCCCCAGCTCCGCGCGTCATCTCCTTCGGGGCGCTCGACCTTGACGACATCGGCCCCGAGCGTCGCCAGGACCTCGCCGGCATAGGGGCCGGCCAGATTCTGTCCGATCTCCACAACCTTAATTCCGGCGAGCGGTAATATCATCGCTTTCGGCCTTCGGCTGCCCTCGTTGGCATGGTGGAGCGGCCGCGGTCCCTTGTCGAGCCCGCGGCAGCGCCTTGAGGAAAGCCCCTCCACTCCCTATAGAGGGGACGTCGCGCCATCAAGCGCGAAGCCAATGAGGCCCGTCGTTGAGCAAAGAGCGTGTTCGCCGCGAGGCCAAATTCTCGGTGGGACAAATCGTGCGTCACCGCCTCTATCCCTTCCGTGGCGTGATCTTCGACGTCGATCCCGTTTTCAGCAACACGGAAGAATGGTACCAATCCATCCCCGCGGACCGTCGTCCCTCCAAGGATCAGCCCTTCTATCATCTCCTCGCGCAGAATGCGCAGGGCGGGCCCTATGAAGCCTATGTCTCCGAGCAGAACCTTGTTCCCGATTCGGAAAACGGCCCGGTCAACCATCCAATGATCGATGTCGTGTTCGAGCGGCTGGCCGGCGACCGTTACGTCTTGCGCGCGAGCCGGCAGCAATAGCCTCAGCGGCGGCGCCAGGTGAAGACCGAAGAGACCGCATAGTTCCAGACGGAGCCGACGATTGCGCCGGCGATCCCGGCCAGCCACCACACATTGTCGGCGGCAAAGACGTAGGTCGCGATGCCCACATTGCCGACCGCCCCTACGGCGCAGATCAGGTAGAAGGAGAAAAGTCCGCGAAGCAAGCGCCAGCCTTTCAGCCGCTGATCGCGGTAGGTGAAGACATTGTTGAGGAAGAAGTTCCACGTCATCGCGACCACGGTGGCCGTCGCCTGCGCCTTGGCAAAATCGAAGGAGGGGGCCGCGAGAGCGGCGCGGAGCACGGCGAGATGAACGCCCAGGCCGAACGCGCCGATGAAAGCGAAGAGAGCGAAGCGAACAGGCACGAAGCGGCCGACCAGCTTGTCGGCCAGGAGCATGCCGAACTCCCAAGCCACCAGGGTGTCGAGCTTGCTCGTGCCATGACGCCGGGCTCTGAACTGATAGGGCAGCTCCTTGATGCGGAGTCCTTCCGGCGATGAAGCCAGCAGATCAAGAAGTATCTTGAAGCCTTGTCCCGACAAATTGCGCATGGCGTGCTCGAAAACGCCACGTCGCATCATGAAGAAGCCGCTCATGGGATCCGCGATCTCGCTCTTGCACACAATGCGCGAGAGCTTCGTGGCGAGGGTGCTGAGGCCAGCCCGGCGATCGTCCCAGCGCCCGATACCGCCGCCTTCGATGTAACGCGAACCAACGACGAGATCATAGTCCTGCTGCTTCAGCACCTCGAGCATGCGCGGCAGCAATCGCTCGTCGTGCTGCAGATCGGCGTCCATGACGGCTACATAAGGAGCCGCAGTCGCCAGCACCCCCTCGATGCAGGCCGTCGACAAGCCGCGGCGACCGAGGCGCTGGACGCAGCGAACGCGCGGATCGCGCCGAGCGATGTTGCGGACGGCTTCGGCGGTACCGTCCGCGGAATCATCGTCGACGAAAACCATCTCCCAGTCGAGACCGTCGAGCGCCGCAGCGACGAGCTCGAACACCAAGCCGACATTGTCCCGCTCATTGAAAGTGGGCACGATCACGGCAAGCTCCGGTGTTCGAGCCGTGCCCGTCGCCGCTGCCATCGGGATCGATCGCGCCTCGTTCCGCAAAAGGTCCTCCATACAGGCCTCGCCAGTAGCCTATCCCGGCGTCGATCGCAAGGAGAACCGGCAAGACACGGGCGTCGGCAGGTGCTAGATCTGCCGCAGAAAGGCAGCCGGCAGGGACGAGGCATGGCGCGAATCGAGGTCGCGGGCGGCGGGGTCGAGATTACGTCGGCCGGCGAGGGGCCGGACCTCGTGCTGCTGCATTCCCTGCTGATCGATCGCACGGCTTTTGACCGCGTCATCGTGAATTTTACTCAAAAGCGCCGCGTTCACCTTGTCGCGCTGCCGGGCTTTAACGGGTCCAGTCCGGCGGGTCCCGCTGTCGAGGACTATGCTGATCGGATCGCCGACGCTTTGCCTGCGCTACGGCTGTCTGCGAACAGCGCCGTGCTGGGCAATGGCTTTGGCGGGTTCGTTGCGATCGCATTGGCGGCACGGCATGGCACGCTCTTCGACAAGCTGCTGCTGGTCGATACCGCCGCGCGATTTCCGACCTCGGCAAGGTCCGCCTTTGCCGTCATGGCCGAGAAGGTTGCTGCCGGCGGCATGGGGGCGGTCGCCGAAATTGCGGCGCGCCGCATCTTTCACGACGCCTATCTGGACGCCCATCCCGAAGCGGTGGCGGAACGCCGTGCCGTGCTCCTGCGCTTCAACCCGGAGGCCTTCATCTCCGCCTGCCGGGCGCTAGAGCAGGTCGATCTCAGCGCTCAGCTGGCACGCATTGCCAATCCCACGCTGGTGCTGGTCGGCGAGTTCGATGCGGCGACGCCCGTCGAGCTCGCGCGGGAGCTCGCCGAAGGGATCGGTGCGGCTAAGTTCCTCCTGTTGCCGGGTTGCGGTCACTGCCCTCCCCTCGAACAGCCTCAGGCGTTTCTTGCTGCTGTGAGCGAGTTCCTGGACCTTACCGCGAGCTAGCGCCACTACCCCGGCATGGGGAAAGGGCGTAGGCTCGGACCGGAGGAAGCGACAGGAGGCGTCATGCGCGGCATCGTCTTCAGCGGCGACCGGGAAATCGAGATGATGGAATTTCCGGATCCGACGCCCGGGCCCGGCGAGGTGGTGCTCGAGATGAAAGCCTCGGGCATGTGCGGCAGTGATCTGCACCAGTATCGCCGACCCAAGGGCGGGACGTCGGTAGGCGGCCTACCGGTCAACCCCAATCCCGTCATCGCGGGGCACGAGCCGTGCGGTATTGTCGCGGCGATCGGCGCCGGAGTGAGCGACAAGCATGCGCGGATCGGCCAACGGGTGATGGTGCATCATTACAAAGGCTGCACCGCTTGCAACCACTGCCGTTCCGGCTGGTCGCAGCTTTGTCAGCGCGAGCCGATCACGGTCTATGGCAATAACGCTCATGGCGGGCATGCGCCCTATCTGAAGGTTCCGGCTTTCACGCTCGTGCCGTTGCCGGATGAGCTGAGCTTCGCGGCGGGAGCGGCGATTTCCTGCGGCACCGGCACCGCCTATGGCGCATTGCGCCGCATGCAGCTTTCCGGCAATAACACGATTGCGATCGTCGGCCAGGGCCCGGTCGGTCTTTCTGCGACGCAGCTTGCTGCAGCGATGGGAGCGCGCGTCATTGCCGTAGACATCGGCCACGAGCGGTTGAGCCGAGCCAGAGAGTTCGGCGCCGATGCAACCGTCGATCCGGGCGCGAATGATGTCGTCGGAGCCATCAAGGATCTGACGCATGGCGAAGGTGCGGACCTCACGCTCGACACCTCAGGCGCGCCGGAAGGACGGGTCGCAGCCGTTCGAAGCACCAAGGTGTGGGGTATCTGCTGCCTGGTCGGGGAGCGCAATTCGATCACACTCGACGTCAGCACGGATCTGTTGCGCAAGCAACTCACCATCGTCGCGTCCTGGACATTCTCCAGCATCGGTCAAGCCGAATGCGCGCGCTTCGTCACCGACCGCAAGATCGATGTCGACCGACTTTTCACGCATCGCTGGCAGCTCGGCGACGCCGAGAGAGCGTACCAGTTGTTCGATCAGCAGACAGCGGGGAAGGGCGTCTTCCTCATGTAGAAAGCGCGTCAGTTCCCGCCTTAGCCAAAGACGCGCTTGATACGGTCCGGCGTGAGCGGCAAGTCGCGCAGTCTCACGCCGGTCGCATGCGCAATCGCATTGCCGATGGCGGCGGCGGTCGGCCCTTGCGCCGCTTCGCCGGCGCCAAGAGACTTCTCGTCGGGATGATCGAGTATGATGACGTTGATCTCCGGAACCTCCGGGAACGTGATGATGGGATAGTCTCCCCAGTCGCGTGACGTTATGCGATCGGCGGCAAACTGCACCTGTTCTTTCAGCGTCCAGCTGATCGCCTGGATGATCCCGCCTTCGGTCTGATTGATCAGACCGTCGGGATTGATAACTGCACCGGCATCGATCGCCGCTGTGACCCTGCGGACATGGACGTCACCATTCCGACGGCTGACCTCGACCTCAACGACGATGGCTAGGTAGGCGGCGACGTTCTTGTATTGAGCGAAGCCGAAACCTCGCCCGCGACCGGTGCCCCCGGGCAGACCGGGCTGCCACCCAGCATAGCTGGCGGCCGCCTTCATTACCGCGAAGGCGCGCTCGTCATTAAGGTGACGCATGCGGAACTCGACGGGGTCGACCCGCGCCGCCTTGGCCAGATCGTCCATGAAGGTCTCGATGGCGAATATATTCGCATAGGCTCCCAATGAACGCAGCGCTGAGACGCGGATCGGCGATTGTCGAACGAAGTGATGTGTCACCCTCTGTCGAGGAAAGTCATAGAGCGGGATGGCATTACGGTCGCCACCGCCGGCAGGCTGAGGAATTATCGCAGGAGCCCCGGGAGATTTCGGCGGCGCCAGATGCCACGCGGCTAACAGGTTGCAGCCATCCGTTTGGGGCCGCGTCGTGTGGGTGCTGCTCCAGACGTCATGCGTCCAATCGACGATTTCGCCGACCTCGCCGAGGTTGGCATGGAGTTCGACGATCATCGCGGGTCCGTTGGGCTCCCAGCCGAACTCATCATCGCGCATCCACTGCACCTTGACCGGCCGGCCGTTGCTCGCGCGCGCCAAGAGCGCGGCATCGAGGGCGACATCGTCGGCGCCGTTGTGGCCGTAGCATCCTGATCCCTCAGCATGGATGCAGCGGATCTTGGCGACATCCATGTCGAGCGCTTTGGCGAGATCGTTCCGTAGCGGAAAGACACCCTGCGAATGCGTCCAGACTATGAGATGCCCGTGCTCGAACCGAGCCACGGCGCAGGAAGGGCCGATCGACGCGTGAGCCGTGTAGGGTCGCGTATAGGTGGCGCTGTGCGAGCTCGTGA
>JASHUO010000292.1 GCA_030039975.1 Alphaproteobacteria bacterium | reverse complement strand
AACGAGACCCTGGTGCGCGATCTCGCCGGCGGCGAGTTCCTCGCCCACCAGCGCAACGTCGTGCTGATCGGCGGAACCGGCACCGGCAAAACCCATCTCGCCATTGCAATCGCCCGCGCCTGTATCCGCGGCGGTGCGCGCGGCCGCTTCTTCAACGTGGTCGACCTCGTCAACAAGCTCGAGGCCGAAAACCGCGCAGGCCGCCCCGGCCGCATCGCCGATTACCTCACCCGCATGGACTTCATCATCCTCGACGAGCTCGGCTATCTTCCCTTCGCCCATTCCGGCGGCCAACTCCTGTTCCACCTCGTCAGCCGGCTTTACGAGCAGACCTCCGTGATCGTTACCACCAACCTCGCCTTCGGCGAATGGCCATCCGTCTTCGGCGACGCCAAGATGACCGCCGCGCTCCTCGACCGCCTCACCCATCACTGCGACATCGTTGAGACCGGCAACGAAAGCTGGCGCTTCAAAAACCGCGCCTGATTACCCCCTCCCCGGACCCCACCCGAGCCGTTACCTTAAACTCGGGACGAGTCTCCTGAATCCCGGGAAAATATTGGATTCCCGGGGGAAGATCGAGAATTTCGGGCTCGCCGCGCAACACCCCTAACAGGTGTACTCGGCTCCTTCGAAGCGGCTGCGGCGGCCGTCGCCCTCATCGTCTGCTGTGGGACCTCATCAGCATCGGACGCAGACGAACCGTCCGTGAACGCGAGTATTTCCTCGATCCGTTAGCCCGAGCCGCATCCCGCAGGCCTTGATGCTATCGGCGGGCGACGCGCGACGCGGCGACGCGCTCTTCGTGTTCGAATGCGGGCTCGAAAGGCTCGAGCTCCGTTTCCGTCATTCCGAGCTCCGCGCCGATGGCCCGCCACCGTTCGACGGCCGCATCGACGCCCCGCAACAGCTCGCGGGCGCGGTCGGCGCTAATTTGGAAGCTGTCGCTCGTCTCCATCAGCGCTCCGATGCTCGCGGCGTCTCCGGACTCTTCAGAGATCCAGGTCTTTAGGGCCCGCGCCTTGTCCGGGAACGGGTTCACGTCGAAGGCGGGAGAGAGCCGCCATTTGCCTTTCTCGACGTGCAGGAAGCCGATGTTCTGAAGGTGGTCATCCACGTTGTTGATGAGCACATTGAGGGCGATGCGGCGCCAGAGCTCTTCCGCGTCCGCGCGAAAATCCGCGCTGAACTGGATGAGTGCCTCGACGATCTCGGTATAAGCGCGCACATCTGCGCCATCCTCGACGCCCAGCAGCGTCGCCGCCGACACATACGGGATTCTGCGGCCGTCGGCAGTCCGGTCGAAGCGCTTGATCAGCGCGACGGGGACGCCGTCGCCATCGACGACGCGCGCCTGAGCGGCGCGGATGCCTGCCGCCGCCGCGATGCGGAGCGCGAGCACCTCGCCCTTCGTCATCGAACGGTTGGTGTCCCGCACGCTGGGGAACTTGCCGATGGAGGGCGCGCCGTCTTCGTCCAGAACCGTGCATTTCGGCCGGAGACCGCCGAGGGACGTTCCGCGCCCGCGAAGATACGCAAGGTCGGCGGCAGTTTCCGTGTTGGTTTCCACGGCTCTGCTCGACCGCAGAAGCTGCCCCAGCTCAATGAGCGGGGGCGCCCTCCGGCGGCCCGGTTCGGGCGTCCTTTGGAAGACGCCCGCCTCGTCCTGAAACCGCAGCGCGCCCACGCGCGAGAAATCATCGACGGCCAGGAGGAAGTCGAGCGACGTGAGCACATTGTCGGGCAGCGGCTTGCCTTGCTGCTTCGCCTCTTGCCGGCGCTTGGCATGGTCGCGTTGAATGACTTGGCGCCCCCATCCATCCGGCTCCGTGTCGGCGATCACGCCGTGGAACGCGGAGCCGTCTTTCGTTCTCTTTGCGTGGAAAGCCCGACCCGGATTCAGCGGCAACGCCGGGTCGACTGGGAAGCGCTGCGGCGCGCGCAACCAGTCGGCCGAATACGCGAAGCCGCTGGTTTCCCGGTTTCCATCCGCATTGAAATAGAGCGCCGCGATTTCAGCGCCGGCCTCTCCGAGGAAGACTTTGATCGTGCGGTTCGTTGGCATCAGAGCGCCTGGGGTTCTTTCTTCGGCCGAACGCGCCTCGGCAGGCGCTCTTGATCGAGCAGGAGGCCCGTGTCGTCTCGCCGCTGGTCGATCAGGTCTCCGAACGGGGTGGCAAAGCCGAGCGCGAACAGCGCCGCGGCGTAGAGGCCGAGGGAAGCGGTGGGATCGCCCCGCTCGATCTTGCGATAGGTGTTCCGGTGCGCGCCAATGCGGTCCGCCATCATCGCTTCGGTGAAGCCGCGCTTCAGGCGCGCTGTGCGAATGTCGGCGCCGAACTTCTTTAGGCTCCGAGATACGGGTAGCGGCAGGTTTGGGTGGCTCGTCATCGGGTTAATGCCTATTTTATAGCGCGTTAGACGGCGTAATACACAGTTTACTGGGCATTACGCCTCAACCCGCAATATGGGATCTCTTCATCCCGAGATCAAGAAACGTAATGCCTGTTATAGCAGGCATTAACCAGCATAGCGCCTATTTTAGGAGGCATTAAGTGGCCATCGCCTGGACATGCCCGATTTCGGCGGTTTCCGTCTCCGCCGCCAGTCCGACGCTCTCCGCGCCTCTCGCATATTCACGTGCTCCGGGGGCGCGATCATGCCGCCGGAACCGGCCCGATCTGATTCTCACTCTCCGAAGCGGGGAGAATCGGAAGAATCCCATGAAACCGTCAAGAGTTTACAGTAACGGCTCGGGACCCCACCCCCGGGCTTGCCCAGGTGGGTCCACAGCTACTCCCCACGCGCGCCGCTCCGTCGCTCGTGATGGCACTCCGCGTCGCGCGCGGGTCCCCCCTGTGGACTACCTGGACAAGCCCAACAGCGGGGGTCCCTTTTCGACGCCGATCCGGGGTTCCTTTTCAATGCCGATTGGCAGTTCTGAGGGCGCGGACCACAAGGCAAGGTGATAGGTTCCGTCATTGCGGTCTCCGCGCCGGGAACCGCGATAAACGCGGTGAGCGGCGCTGCGAGGCGGGCTTATCCGACGGGTCGGTTGGATATGCTCGCGCTGCACCCTTCAAAGCGGGGCGCGCGTCGTCGGGTTGCGTCGCCCGCGGCACAAATGAGGTGCGATCACCCCTGCCGGCTCTCGAATCAATTCTGCCCAGCGGCGGTCAATTGGTGTTCGACGAAGGATGAAGCATTTCCCGGCTCGATATGCTCCTGCAGCGTTAAGGCACCTCGAACAATGCCAACTG
>JASHUO010000291.1 GCA_030039975.1 Alphaproteobacteria bacterium | reverse complement strand
ATACCTGCCGATATCCACGAATAAACACAGAAAATGGGGAAAAATTCCATTATAACAAGGGTTTGAGGCCAATTATCCTTAGCGATCAGGAGGTTAGGCGAGGCCCTGGAAATTGCTTCCTAAACTGTGGGTCGGGTGTTCGAGTCACCCCGGGGACGCCAACCTTTTCAATGAGTTGATGGCTGACAGCTCAGAACCTGCCTGACGACGAATAAGCACAGAATAAGCGGCAGGAAGGATTTCGACCGCGAGGGCGCCCTCGCGCGCATGCGCGCGTAGGGGTGCAGCATTGTGCGCGGCCGGCGCGATGGCCCTGGGCTAACCTCCGAGTCTTGTGAAGCGCATCACACTGATATGTGCCGAGACCCCCTACGTCCTCCAAAGCAGCGGACGGGAGTCTTCCGTCTGCGCGGAAAAGACTCAGGGAGGCGATCATGACAGAACTAGCGGTTGGCCTGGTATCACACGCGGCAGCGCAGGCTCAATCCTCTGCAACGGCTCAGGTGTTGAAGAGGAAGTTTCAGGGCATCAGCGGCAAATACCAAGCCGCGTTCAACAATAAGGACGCGGCAGGTGTCGCCGCGCTATTCGCAGAGAGTGGAGTGCTCATCGTCGGTGTCCCGGGAAATCAGGTGTACTCTGGCAGACAAGCAGTAGAAGATTTTTATGAGGGCGCCTTCAAGCAGGGGAGCAGCGACCTTCAGGTTACAGTTGAAGACGTCCATTCCTCTGGCGAGGTGTCGTGGACGAGGGGGAGCTTCACTGAAATGCGACCGCCAATGCAAGGTGGCAACGGCCTGGTACAAGTTCAGGGGCTGTTTGGCAGCGTGTATGAGCGCGAAGGTGATGATCACAAGATCGTACAATTGACTGTCTTTTTAAAACCCACGGCGCCCACGCAGCCCGCTGTTGGCTCAAGCACTCCTCCGGCATCGGAGAGCACTTCGAAATAGGACGAAGACCATCCGACCCGCCGGGCGCGAGCCAGCGAGGGCCTGACGCCCGGCGCTTTCAATGCTGTTGATCACAATGCCCCCTGCTCCGAACTGACGCGCTCAAGCATAAGTCCTGAGCGTGCACCTCGTCCAAGGCGGACCCTTCATCGCCTTATGCCCCGTGACACTGCTGACAGTGTCGACACTGTGGCGCCCGCACGCGCGCGCGTAATCTGCCAACTCTTCGCGCGCACGCGCGCGTAAGGACGGAACGTTATCCCTTTAGTCTAGATTGCTTGTAGCCGACCGCGGATCTTGAGCATGGCGGCTTGGTCCATAGGCACCATGCCAATGAGCGACGTTGCTGCGCCCGGTTCCGCGGACAGCTTAGTCAGGTCGATATCGAAGTTGCTGCTGACGCGATAGCCGCATAGTTTATCCTATCCCCTAGAAGCGGGGAGGATTCTGCGATGCGGAAGTCTCTATTCGCGGTCCTGGTGTCCCTTGCGCTCCCTCTATGGGCGTGCGGGTCGTCACGGCAGCCGGAAGCCAACACGACCGCCCTGAACGAATCGAGGAGCCGAGCAGCGCAGACGTGCGACACCGTCAAAGTCGGCATGACGCTGGACGAAATGATGCCGCTTTGCAGCTACCGGGTTCCCGAGACCGGCCAGATGATCTTTGCGCCCGACCTCTGGAACGACACGGTCGAGACCGGGCGCCTAGAGTCGAAGATCGTGTTCCGCTGGCTCAACGGGAGTACCAATTACATTTTCATCGACCATGCCGGGCGGGTCACTTCGGCACAGCATAGTGTCACGGCAACTCAGCCATGCGACTTGAGCCCGCCCTTATTATGTAGCTACGGTGTCTTCTTCTGAGAATAAATGGGGTCGAAGTCGACTTCCGAAGCGCTATGCGCCGGCGCGAATGGCGGCTGGGCGAAGTCCGCCTTCATTGTTTTCGTGTTGCCGGCAGTACGGCTCGGTTCAGCACGGAGAGGCTGGCGATCTCTTGCAGCGGCGAAGTGTCGTAGCGACCGGCCATGACCACCATCACCAAATCCTCGCTCGGCACGATGATGAGGCGCTGACCGCCATAGCCGCGACCGGCGATCCAATCGATCTGGCGGCCATCGAACAGAGAGCGGCCCAGCCACCAGTAGTATCCGTAGAAATACATGCCGTACGCATTGAGCCGCGGCTTTGTCGATGCTTCGATCCAAGCCGCGGAAACAATCTGCTGGCCGTTCCACATGCCGTGCGCCAGGACGAGCTGGCCGATTTTTGCCAAGTCGCGCGGCCGCAATCGAAGGCCACCGCCCGCCATGGTGTCGCCATTATCGAAATGCGTCCATTCCGCCTGCTTGATGCCAAGCGGATCGAACAGATTTTGCTGTTCCAGCTGGTCGATCTGCTTGCCCGTCGCCTTGTGCAGCACCGCGCCGATCAGCGTCGGTGCGCCGGTCACATAGTTGAAGACGGTGCCCGGCGGCTCGGCCACCGGCCGTTCCAAGACAAAACGATAGGGATCGGCGGCTTCGTACAGCTTGTTCTCGCTGTTTTCCGGATTGCTGTAGGGAATGGTCTCATCCCATTCGAGGCCGGTTGACATCATCAGAAAGTGTTGCAACGTGATCCGTTCTTTCTCCGGACTGCGCAGGTCGGCGTAATCAGGAAAGAACGACAATACCGGCGCGTCCAGCGACTTGATCCAACCGCGATCGAGCGCAATGCCAACCACAAGCGAGGTCAGGCTCTTGGTGATCGAACGCAGATCGTGCACCATCGTCGCATCGTAAGCGACCCGCCCTAACCGCTTCCCCCAATTCTGATCTTCGCCGGCAAAGTATTTTTCGTAGACCAAGGTTCCATGGCGCACGATGACGATGGCATGGACGTCGGCGTCCTTCCAGGCGCCGAGGTGAGCTCCGATGCCACAGATGAGACTGGGATCAAGCCCTTGTGTCTGCGGCTGGGATGTCACCCAGCCGTCGTCGAGCTTCGCCGGGGCAGGACAATCCGAGCTTGTCTGGGCCATGGCCGGTGTCCCTGCCACAAGCAGCGCGGAGCACAGAAAGATCCTGCCAAAACGGGACATAAAATCCCCCATTGCAAGGATGCGATAAAGACGGCGGGGTCGAAGCGAGATTGCCGGCCTCTAAGATCGCGCAGACGAGGAAGACGGTCAAACCACTCGATCCCGCTCCGGCCGCTCGGCGGCTCGGCGTGCCACGGCCAGCTTGACGGCGGCGGAATTCTTGCGCGACCCTTCCGAAAAGATCGGGAGGAGCTGCCATGTACAAAGCAACCGCCAAGCTGGTGTTGCCGACATCGATCATCGGCTCCCTGCCGCGTCCGGCGTGGTACACCGCCGCGCTGGGGACGCAGAGCTTTCTCGAGGCGATGGTCAATGCGCGCTATCGCGAGCAATACGAAGACGCCGTCTCCGTGCATCTGCGCGCGCAGGAGATCGCCGGCCTCGACATCTGCACTGACGGTGATGCGCATTACGATGACGACGTTGCCGGCATGAGCTGGCAAGCCTATCCGGCAACGCACATGGCCGGTCTCTCGCGGACGCGGCAGCCGAGCCCCTACAACGTGGCGGCGGCCGTCCATCCGCGCGGACACATCCTGCATGATTATCTCGAAGCGCGAATCATGCCGCGCATTATCGGGCCGGTCGGCCCGGGCCATCTGCACTACGTGGCGATGTGGAAGGTGGCGCAGCGCCTGACGCGCCGGCCGGTCAAGTTCGGCACCATCTTGCCCGAGCTGCTCGCCGCCACGGTCGCTGACGATTATTACAAGGATCCGGTCGAACGCGCCTGGGCGCTGAGCGACGCCCTCAATCCTGAGCTCGGCGATCTCGCCGACGCCGGCTGCCCCGTCATTCAGATGGAAGAGCCGCAGATCCATATGGTGCCGGCGCGCGGCAAGGTCTTCGGCAAGCTCGACACCGGCGATCTCGTCAAGCTCTTCAACAACACGGTCAAAGGACTCCGCAGTAAGACCGAAATCTGGTGCCATACCTGCTGGGGCAATCCGGCGC
>JASHUO010000290.1 GCA_030039975.1 Alphaproteobacteria bacterium | reverse complement strand
CAAGAACAAGAGGGCGTGACCATGGCCGATCTGCAGCAATCCCTGGGCGGGCTGCGCGAAGCGCTGCAAGGCGCGCAAACGGCGCAGCAGCCGGCGCCGGCCGCTTCCGAGGCGAAGCCGCGGCTCGACCCGCAAGGCCGCGCCTATGCCACCGGCAAGCGCAAGAATGCGGTGGCGCGTGTCTGGATCAAGCCGGGCAGCGGCAAGATCACCGTCAATGGCCGCGACAGCCCGATCTATTTCGCGCGGCCGGTGCTGCGCATGCTGCTCAACCAGCCCTTCGCCATCGTCGAGCGGGTCGGCCAATACGATGTCGTCTGCACGGTGAACGGCGGCGGCCTTTCCGGCCAAGCCGGCGCGGTGCGGCACGGCATCAGCAAGGCGCTGACCTATTACGAACCCGGCCTCCGGCCGGCGCTGAAGGCGCAGGGCTTTTTGACGCGCGACAGCCGCGTCGTCGAGCGCAAGAAATACGGCAAGGCCAAGGCTCGACGCAGCTTCCAATTCTCGAAGCGCTGACGCGCGCGAAAAGTTCGCTTCGCGGGGGCGCTTCGGTTCCGATCGAAGCGCCCTTTTCTTATCTCTTGATCGCGGAGGCCGAGATGGCGGCGAAGGTATTCATCGATGGCGAGTCCGGCACCACCGGGCTGCAGATCCACCGGCGCCTGGCCGAGCGGCGCGACATCGAACTCGTCTCGATCGATCCGGCGCGGCGCAAGGAGCTGGCGGCGCGGCGCGACCTGCTCAACAGCGCCGATCTGGTGATCCTTTGCCTGCCCGACGAGGCGGCGCGTCAGGCAGTGAGCCTCATCGAGAGCAATTCGGTGCGGGTGATCGATGCCTCGACCGCGCATCGCACCGCGCCAGGCTGGACCTATGGCTTCCCGGAGATGGCGCGGGCGCAGCGCGCCGCCGTTGCCGGCGCGCGCCGCGTCGCCAATCCCGGCTGCTATCCCACCGGCTTCATCGCGCTGACGCGGCCGCTGGTCGATGCCGGGCTGCTGCCGCGGGATTGGCCGGTCACCGTCAATGCCGTCTCGGGCTATAGCGGCGGCGGCAAGAGCATGATCGCCGAGTTCGAGGACGAGGCCTCGCCCAACTATACGCGCGTCCCCTACCGCATCTACGCCTTGACCCTGGCGCACAAGCATGTGCCGGAGATGCAGCGCCATGCCGGCCTCGCCCATGCGCCGCTCTTCGCCCCGGCGGTCGGACGCTATGCCCAGGGAATGATCGTCGAGGTGCCGCTGCCGCTGAAAGCGCTGCCGACGACGCCGCGCCTCAATGATCTCCAGGCGGCGCTCAAAGCAGCTTACGAGGGCGAGCGCTTCGTCGAGGTGGCGACGCTCGCGGAGGCCGCGGCGCTCAAGACCCTCGACCCCGAAGGTCTCAACGGCACCAACCGCATGCGGCTCTTTGTTTTCGGCTCGGATGAGGTCGGGCAGGCGCGCCTCGTCGCCTTGCTGGACAATCTCGGCAAGGGCGCCTCGGGCGCCGCGGTCCAGAACCTCAACCTGATGCTGGGCCTCCCCGAAGCCGCCGGATTGGAGGCGTCCTTCCGCCCCTAGCCGCTCGCCTCAGCCCTGCGTGGGGCGCAGCCCTGCGCCAAACCCAGGGCGGCTGGACCGTTGGAGCGCCCCATGGCAGGCTCTCCGCCGAAGCAAGAGGCCGATAATCGGCCCTGAGGGAGGAAGGAGCGAGGGATGAGCGCACATCGCGCAGTTCAGAACTATCTCCAGGGCGTCCGGGTACTCGATCTCACGCAATTCGAAGCGGGGCCCTCCTGCACCGAGGCGCTGGCCTGGCTCGGTGCCGAGGTGGTCAAGGTCGAGAACCCCAATGGCGGCGATCCCGGCCGCTCCTCCTTCCGCGGCAAGCCGGGGCAGGATTCCTGGTATTTCCTGCTCTTCAACGCCAACAAGAAATCGGTGGCGATCGACCTGAAATCGCCCAAAGGCCTGGCGCTGGTCACCGATATGGCCAAGCGCGCCGATGTCTTCGTCGAGAATTTCGCGCCCGGCGCGGTGGAGCGGCTGGGGCTCGGCTATGACGCGGTCCGCGCGATCAATCCCGGCATCATCTATGCCCAGGTCAAAGGCTTCGGCACCGGCAGCCGCTTCGAGCGCGGCCTCGCCTTCGACATGATCGCGCAGGCCTCGGGGGGCTCCATGAGCATCACCGGTGAGCCGGACGGACCGCCGATCAAGCCGGGTGCCACGCTCGGCGATACCGGCACCGGCATGCTGCTGGCGATCAGCATCCTCGGCGCGCTCTACCGCCGCAAGGCGACGGGCGAGGGCGAGCGGCTCGAGCTCGCGATGCAGGATGCGATGCTGCAATATATCCGCGTCGCCTTTGCTTCCATGGCGACGACCGGCCAGCCGGCGACGCGCAACGGCTCCAAGCTGCTCTCCGGCAAAACCGCGCCGAGCGGGGTCTATCCCTGCAAGCCGGGCGGCCGCAACGATTACGTCTACGTCTATGTCAGCCGCGCCAACCCGGCGCATTGGCGGCGCCTGCTCGAAGTGATTGACCGTGCCGACCTCATCGGCGATCCGCGCTATGACACGGTGCAGGCGCGCGCCGAGCGTGAAGAGGAGGTCGACGCCATCATCGCCAACTGGACGCGCCAGCACGACAAGCACGAGGCGATGCGCCTCATCAGCGCCGTCGGCGTGCCGGCGGGGGCCGTGCTCGACACGATGGAGCTGCATAACGATCCTGATTTCGAGAAGCGCGGCATCATGCAGGTGATGCACCATCCGGCCTGCGGCGATTTCAAGATGCCGACCTGGCCGGTGCGGTTCGGCGGCGGCACTTTGCCGGTCGGGCCCGCGCCGCTCCTGGGCGAGCACAATGCGGCGGTGCTCGGCGAATGGCTCGGCTTGAGCGCGGACGAGCTGGCCAAGCTGCACCAAGACGGCGTCATCTGAGACAGCGCGGAGTCAGCGCGCCGCAAGCAAGGCATCGGCGACTTCGACGAAGCCCGCGCCGCCGGGGCCTTGCGTGACATAGCGCGGCGGCGCTGCGAGCCGGTCGAGATATGACGCGACGGTGGCGACGCCGATGGAGTGCGGAAAGAAGCGGAACATCGGCTCGTCGTTCAGGGAGTCGCCGACATAGACGACCCTGTCGCGCGCGCCGTCGAAATCGGCGCCGAAGATGTCCCGCGCCAGGCGCAGCGCCATGGCGAGCTTGTCGAAATCGCCGAACCAGCCGAGCGCCCAAAGCGAGTTGATCGTGGCGCGAGCGCCGGCAGCGCGCCAAGCCGCCGCCACCCTATCCGCCGCGTCGGGTTCGGCCGGCTCGATCGCCCAGGTGGTGAG
>JASHUO010000289.1 GCA_030039975.1 Alphaproteobacteria bacterium | reverse complement strand
GGATCAGCGGCCATTCGAATTTGAGCATCAGCGCGCAGGACGGCACCAGCGCCACCACGTCGAAGCCTTGCTCGATATAGGGAAGCAGCGCCGCCGATACCGCGCGCGCCTGCTCGGCAACCCGCCCGATATCGCCTTGCTCGAGCTGCGGCATGGCGCAACAGCCGGGATAGGCGACCTCGGTGGCAACGCCATTCTTGGCCAACACGGCGCGCGCCGCTTCACCGATGCGCGGATTGTTGTAATTGACGAAACAGGTGGCGTAGAGCACCGCCTTGCGGCCATGCGCCGGCGCTTCGGCGTTGACGGGCGGCGCTTCGCTTTTGGCGCGCAGCGTGAAGCTGCGGCCATGGAATTTCGGCAGCGCGGCGCGCCGATCGATGCCGCCGAGCTTTTCCATCGCCGGCCGCGTCAGCCGATTTGAGGTCTTGGTCGCCCAGTTCGCGACCGGCGCCACGGCCCCGCCAAGCTTGCCGTTACGGTCGGTCTCCACCAGCTGCCGCTCCGTCCAGGGCAGCTTCCCCGCGCGGAAATCGGCGGCGCGATAGCGCAGCATCAGGTGCGGGAAATCGACATTCCACTCATGCGGCGGCACATAGGGGCATTTCGTCATGAAGCACAGGTCGCAGAGCGTGCAGGCCTCGACCACCTTGCCGTAGTCGGCGGTGGCGACGCCGTCGATCTCGCCGCTCGCCGAATTGTCGATGAGATCGAAGAGCCGCGGAAAGCTGTCGCAGAGGTTGAAGCAGCGCCGGCAGCCGTGACAGATGTCGAAGACGCGGCGCATCTCCGCATCGATCTTGGCGCGGTCGTAGAACTCCGGACTCTGCCAGTCGATCTTGTGGCGCGTCGGCGCTTCGAGGCTGCCTTCCCGCATCGGCTCTCCTTGTCCCCCGCACAGACTCTCTACGTGCGAAGGGGCGCAGCACTGCGCCCCTTCTCGACCGTCTCTGGTGTGTTCAGCCGTAGATCAGGCGAGCGTGTCCAGCGCCTTCTGGAAGCGCCCGGCATGCGACTTCTCGGCCTTGGCGAGGGTCTCGAACCAGTCGGCGATCTCCTCGAAGCCTTCCTGGCGCGCGATGCGGGCCATGCCGGGATACATGTCGGTGTATTCGTGGGTCTCGCCGGCGATCGCCGCCTTGAGATTGTCACCGGTGATGCCGATCGGCTTGCCGGTCGCGGGGTCGCCGACTTCCTCGAGGAATTCGAGATGGCCGTGGGCGTGGCCGGTCTCGCCCTCGGCGGTGGAGCGGAAGACGGCGGCGACGTCGTTGTAGCCCTCGACGTCCGCCTTTTGTGCGAAATAGAGATAACGACGGTTCGCCTGGCTTTCGCCGGCGAAGGCGGCCTTCAGATTGTCCTCAGTCTTGCTTCCCTTGAGCTTCGCCATGAGCTTCCTCTTCGGTCCTGCGCTGGAATCGCTCGACGCGCGCGGGCGCGCTGCGTCCAAATCTTATGGACCCGCTGCCCAGCCAAGTCAATAGATTAGAATGGCTCTAAACTAGCCGTTTGGCCACAACCGCCCCGGGCGCGTTCAAACCGGTTCGCGCTCGACCCGGATGATGACGTCGACGCGGCGGATCGCGGTGCCTGCCGGCGGCGCCGGAACATTGGCCACGGCGATGTGGTCGCCGGGGATATCGACCAGCTTGCCGCTTTCCTCGATGAAGAAGTGGTGGTGGTCGCTGACATTCGTGTCGAAATAGGAGCGGCCCGGATTAACCACGACTTCGCGCAGCAGCCCGGCGCCGATGAATTGATGGAGCGTGTTGTAGACCGTGGCCAGCGACACCGGGACCGCAGCGGCAACCGCCTCGCCATGAAGCTGCTCGGCGGTGACATGCCGGTCGCCCTTGTCGAAGAGCAGACGCGCCAAGGCCAGCCGCTGCCGCGTCGGGCGCAGACTCGCGCCGCGCAGCAGCTCCAGGGCATTGGCGAAGGGGCGTGATCCGCTCATGACTCTTGTGCCGTCAAACTCGAAACCAGTGATCGTAGCGCAGGACGGCCGCGCTGGCAAAGCCCGGTTCGTATCACCCCTGGCGCTGTTCCCAGCGCTGGGCGCGCAATTCATACTCGTCGGCGAGGGTCAACCAGCGCTGTCTCTCCTCATCGGCGCAGAGCGCCGCCAGCCGCCGGACCCGCTCCGCGAGGTCGCGCCATTGGCGGGCCACTTTGCGCTCCAGCGGCTCCTCGCAGGCCGCCGTCCGGCGCAGCGGTTCGCACTCCCGCGCTTCGAGGCTGGACCCCATGATATCGTCCGACATCGGATCGTGGCGCCAGCGGATGGGATGGAACTCGGCGCGGGACGGCACCGGATTGACGAAGGCGGCGAAGACGACGAAGGCAAGAGCGTACCGATTGACCATCACCACACTTGCTCCGCTAGCGACGGAGAGCGGGCGATCTTAGCCCCATCACGAGGGCGCGAAAGTCACCCCTTCGGGCGAGGTCTCTCTCAGTCGCCGGTCTGCAGCCGCTCGACCAGCTCGCGCACCGTCGGGATGAAGCCGTTCGCGTAGAAGGGGTCGCTGGCGAAGCGATAGGCGTTGTGACCGGCGAACATCAGCTGAAACTCGACATCCTCGGAATGGCTGATTTTCTGCAGCGTCTTCTGGATGCAGAAGCTGCGCGGATCGGCCTTCTTGCCCGTGGTGCCGTCTTCGTTCTGCGCCCAGTTCGAGAACTGGCAGGCGGAGAGGCAGCCCATGCAGTTGATCTGGTCTTCACGGATCTCCAGCGCTTTCTCCGGGGCGACGAAGATCAGCGTCGAATCCGGCGTGCGCAAAGCCTCGGTGAAGCCAAGCTGCATCCAGGTCAGGGCGCGCTCGCGGTCATGCGGCGTCAGATAGACGACGCGGCCGCGGGCGCCGACTTCGAGCGGTGCGAGATGATCGCCCACGGCTTCGATGGAATAGGCGACCTGGCGCTCCGAGCGGTCGTGCAGCTCCCCCAGGAACTGATTGCGCACCGCCGAGGAATAGAAGCCGGTCGGGCTGAAGCGGTTCAGATAGACATCGCCCTCCCCGAGGGTCAGCAGCTTGCGTTTCCAGGCGTCGGAGATCGGGCTCTCCTTGGTGAGGAGCGGCCTGGTGCCGAATTGGAACGCCATCGGCCCGAGCTCGGGGTTGTCGAGCCAGTCGCGCCATTCGCGCAGACACCAGACGCCGCCCGCCATGAAGATCGGCGTCTCGCCGAGGCCCCAGTCGCGCATCATCGCGCGCAGCTCGCGCACCCGTGGATAGGGCGCCTCCGGCTTGGTCGGATCCTCCGAGTTCGAGAGCCCGTTATGCCCGCCGGCGAGCCAGGGGTCCTCATAGACGACGCCGCCCAGCCACTCCCGAAACTTGTGATAGGCGCGCTTCCACAGCGCGCGGAAGGCGCGCGCCGAGGAGACGATGGGATAGTACTGGACGCCGTACTGCGCGCAGATTTCGGCGATCTTGTAGGGCATGCCGGCGCCGCAGGTGACGCCATGGATGAGGCCGCGCGCCCCTTCCAGCACGCCATGCAGGATGCGCTCCGCCGCAGCCATCTCCCATAGCACGTTCATGTGGATGCGGCCTTGGCCGTTCGAGCGCTCATGCGCGATGCGCGCTTGCTGGATGCCGCCGGCGACGGCGTAGGCGATCAGCTCCTCATGCCGCTCCCGCCGGGTCCGGCCGTGATAAAGCTGCAGGACGCGGTTTCCCTCCGCGTCATAGGTATCGGCATTGACGCCGGAAAAGGTGCCGACCCCGCCGCAGGCCGCCCAGGCCCCCGAGCTCTCGCCGTTCGACACGGAGATGCCCTTGCCGCCCTCGACGAGCGGCAGCACCGCCCTGCCGGAGATCATCAGCGATTTCAGCCCGATCACGTCGCCTCGCCACGCCTGGGGGGCGCTTCGGCGCCGCCCGTCTCGCCCTTATGTATTAGTTATGCCTGGGATAATCAAATGCCTTGCGTGTCGAGCCCGTCGGCGACCCGGTCCGGACAGTCGCTGAACACGGCCCCGACGCCCCAGGAGAACAGCTCCTTCGCCCGCTCCGCCAAATTGACGGTGTAGGCGAAGACCGGCAGCCCGGCCTCAACCATCGCCGAAACGATCGCGCCATCGAGCTTGCGCTGATCGGCATGGAGCATGGCGCATTGCAGCTCCTCGGTCTGCCGCCGCCAGTCGCGCGGCACGGCGCCGACGAGAAGCGCCCGCTCCAGTTGCGGCGCCGCTTCCCGCGCCGCTGCCAGCGCCGCCGGCTTGAAGCTCGACAGCAGCGGCGGCGGCAGCGATGCGGGCCAGCGCTCTGCCACCAGCGCTGCGGCGGCACGGCCGGTCGCCGCTTCCGCCCCGGGCGCCGGCTTCAGCTCGATTACGGCGCCAAGTTCCAGCCGGCCGAGCAGCTCGATGGTCTCTTCGAGGCTGGGCACGCGCTGGCCGGCAAAGTCGGGGCCAAACCAGCTTCCGGCATCGCAACGGCGAATCTCCTCGAAGCTCGAGGCCGCGGCCGGTCCGTGCCCGTTCGTCGTCCGGTCGAGCGTGTCGTCATGCAGCAGGATGCAGCGGCCGTCGCGCGTCAAACGCACATCGAACTCGACGCATCGCACATGGAGCGCCGCCGCCATGCAAAATCCGGCGAGCGTGTTCTCCGGCGCGGAAAGCGCCGCGCCGCGATGGCCGATGACGCGCGGCCAGCGCTGGCCGTTGCCGGTCACACTCGGCATGCACACACCTCAGGAGGCGCCGCCATAGCAACAGACATCTCGCCGTCCCCGCGAAAGCGGGGACCCAGAGCACGCGCCCAGGTCATCGCATCCGAAGCCCTGGATGCCCGCTTTCGCGGGCAAGGCGATGACCAAACCCTGCCGTCATTCCCGCGACAGCGGGAAGCCAAGCGATCGTCAAAACATCGCCCTTATCGCAGTCGATGTCCTCATACGGCTCAGCTTGCGGTCTTGGCTTCCTGCTTCGGCTTGCTGCCGATATCCTCGCCGGTCTGCTGGTCCACCTGTTTCATGCTGAGCTTGACCTTGCCGCGATCGTCGAAGCCAAGGACCTTCACCTTCACCTGGTCGCCGACCTTGACGATGTCGGTGGTCTTGCCGACGCGGTGCGGCGCGAGCTCGCTGATATGGACGAGCCCGTCGCGCGCGCCGAGGAAGTTGACGAAGGCGCCGAAATCGACGGTCTTTACCACCTTGCCGTTGTAGACGACGCCCACTTCCGGCTCGGCGACGATGCCGCGGATCCAGTCGATCGCCGCTTGCGACGCGCTGGCATCGACGGCGGCGACTTTGATCGTGCCGTCATCCTCGATGTCGATCTTCGCGCCGGTCGTCTCGCAGATCTCGCGGATCACCTTGCCGCCGGAGCCGATCACCTCGCGGATCTTGTCCTTCGGGATGGTGATGGTGGTGATGCGCGGCGCGTTGCTGCTCACCGCCTCGCGCGCGGCATCGAGCGCCTTCGCCATCTCGCCGAGGATGTGAAGCCGCCCGGCTTTCGCCTGGCCCAGGGCGATGCGCATGATCTCCTCGGTGATCGAGGTGATCTTGATGTCCATCTGCAGCGCGCTGACGCCGTGCTCCGTGCCCGCCACCTTGAAGTCCATGTCGCCGAGATGATCCTCATCGCCGAGGATGTCGGAAAGCACGGCAAATTCCGCGCCCTCCTTGATCAGCCCCATGGCGATCCCGGCGACCGGCCGCTTCAACGGCACGCCCGCATCCATCAGCGACAGCGACGCGCCGCAAACCGATGCCATCGACGAAGAGCCGTTCGACTCGGTGATCTCCGAGACGACGCGCACCGTATAAGGAAAGCCTTCCTTGGTCGGCAGCAGCGGGTGAACGGCGCGCCAGGCGAGCTTGCCATGGCCGATCTCGCGCCGGCCCGGCGAACCCATGCGGCCGGCCTCGCCGGTCGAATAGGGTGGGAAATTGTAGTGCAGCATGAAGTGCGAGCGGTATTCGCCTTCGAGCGCGTCGATGATCTGCTCGTCCTGCCCGGTGCCGAGCGTCGTCACCACCATCGCCTGCGTCTCGCCGCGGGTGAAGAGGGCGGAGCCATGGGCCCGCGGCAGCACGCCCACCTCGGCGACGATCGGCCGGATGGTCTTGGTGTCGCGCCCGTCGATGCGCGG
>JASHUO010000027.1 GCA_030039975.1 Alphaproteobacteria bacterium | reverse complement strand
ATGCTGGTGGGGCTGCTGCTCGGCATCCTCGTCTTTCACATCGTCCGCACCTCCGCGGGCGGCCTGGCTCTCGGTCCCACCGTCGATGCGAGCCAGGGCAGGAGCCTGCCGTTTCTGTCGCTGCTGAGCGCCAGCGGGAGGGAGGCCTTTCTCGGCATCGCGCCGGCACTGATCCTCAGCTCGCTGATCCT
Source organism: Alphaproteobacteria bacterium (assembly GCA_030039975.1). GTDB lineage: Bacteria > Pseudomonadota > Alphaproteobacteria > ATCC43930 > CGMCC-115725 > DAHUYF01. The sequence continues at coordinate 3,334 of JASHUO010000027.1, read as the reverse complement.
GGCGCTGGTCGCGGCGCTCGAATCGATGCTTGCCTATCGCGTGGCGCAGAACCTGTCGAACGTGCGCACCGAAGCCTCCCGTGACGTCTTCGGCCAGGGCGTCGGCAATCTCGCTGCGGCGCTGGTCGGCGGCATCGCTTCCGCCGCATCGTCGTCGCAACTCACCGCCAACTACGAGGCCGGCGGCCGCTCGCGCCTCTCGGTGTTGACCGCGGCGGTGCTGCTGCTGGCGGTGCAGTTGAGTCTGAAGCCACTGTGGAGCGCGGTTCCGGCCATCGCCATCTGGGCGGTGCTGCTCGCCATTGCTGTCCTGCTGTTCGACCAATGGAGCCTCCGCCTGCTGCGCGACCTGCTGCTCGCGCCCGGGCGCATCATCTCCACCGGCGGCTGGCGCCCGCTCGCGGTCGCCGCCGTCGTCACCGCGATCACGGCGAGCGGCGCGGTCATCGGCGGCGTTCTGGTCGGCATCGGCCTCGCTTGCCTGCTCTTCATCGCCGATATGAGCCGGTCGATCGAGCGCCGGCGCTATCGCGGCGACGAGGTCGTCTCGAAGCGCCAACGCTCGGCGGCCGACGTCGCGCTGCTGCACCAGTCGGGCCCGCGCCGCGCCGTGCTGGAGCTGCAGGGCGTGATGTTCTTCGCCAATGCGGACGAGCTGTCGCGCGAGATCAACGAGCTCTTCCGGGATGTCGACATGCTGGCGCTCGACATGCGCGCGGTCACCGACATCGACGTATCGGCGGCGACCATTCTGCAGCATGAGGCGACGCGCAGCCGCCGCTCCGGCAAGCATCTGCTGTTCGCCAGCCTGCTCCCGGAGCTCGAAGAGACCCTCAACAACCCCGAGAGCGGCGGGCCGCTGCCGCCGGGCTCGATCTTCGTCGATGCCGACGCCGCGCTCGAATGGATGGAAGAAGAATTGCTGTCGCACGAGGTGCGCGCGACGGCGGAGAGCCTGCCGCTCGAGCGTCACGACCTGATGCGCGGGCTTACAGCGGAGGAGCTGAAGATCGTATCGAAGCTACTGCGACGCGCCAGTTTTCCCGCCGGCGCCGTGCTCTGCCGGGAAGGCGAACGCTCGGACGAGATGTGGATCCTGACGCGCGGCAGCGTCAGCGTGCGGCTGCTTTTCGCCGGCGCGCGAACGAGGCGGGTCGCGAGCCTCGCCGTCGGCACCATTGTCGGCGACATGGCCTTCATCGAGGGCTCGACGCGCTCGGCGACGATCGTTGCCGACGAGGATGTCGAATGCTACGTGCTCGATCGTGCCGCCTACGCCACGATCCTGAGCGACCATCCGGAGATCGGCACCAAGCTCCTGACCAACCTGCTGGGCGAGACCATGCGGCGACTGCGCGCGACGTCGGATCAGCTCAGGGCGATGGGCGCGTAGCGCCCGCGCGTTTATGAGGAAGAGCGGCGCTTGCGCCGGCCGGGCTTGCTGCCGGCATGGGCAGCGCTGGCGGTCTCGCGCTCGGGAGCGGCGCGGCGCCGCGCGGCGGCGCCGGATTTCCCGCCGCCGCCTTCGAGGCTGCGCTTCAGCGCGTCCATGAGATTGACGACGTTGCTCGGCCGGGGCGCCGCTTTGGGCGTGACCGGCTTCTCGCCTTTGATCTTCTGCTCGACCAGCTGGCGCAGCGCTTCCTGATAGTGGTCTTCGGCGAATTCGTCGGGGTCGAACTTTCCGGTTTTCTGCTCGAGGATGCGCTCGGCGAGATGGACCATCTCCTTGTCGACGGGACCGGTGCCGATCTCGGCGAAATATTCCTTGGCGTCACGCACCTCCTCGCGCGGCCGAAGCGTCGACAGCAGCATCCCCTGGTCATGCGGCCGCAGCACAATCCCATGCTCATGCGTCGACAGCACGAGGCGGCCGAACCCGGCCATCTGCTTGTGCCGCATCGCCTCGTGAATGACGCGGAAGGTCTCATCGCCGAGCTTGCCTTCGGGCGCCATGTAATAGGGGGCGTCGAAGTAGAGCGGGTCGATATCGTCGATATCGATGAAGCGCTCGAGATCGATGGTCTCGGAGGATTCGATCTTGAGCGCGTCCAGCTCGTCCTTGTCGACGATGACGTAGCGACCCTTTTCGAACTCATAACCCTTGATGAGCTCGCTGCGCGGCACCTCCTTGCCAGTCTCGGGATCGGTCGGCCGCATCTGGATGCGGTTCTTGGTGGCGGGGTTGAGGAGGTGGAAGGAGATGCGCTCGCGGGCGCTGATCGCGGGATAGATGCGCACCGGGCAGGAGACCAGCGAAATGCGCAGATGGCCTCTCCAGATCGGGCGGGGTGCCATGTCGAGCCACCATCATCGTTGCGGCCCCTTAAAACGCGGCCGCCCCGTGCTTGGTTCGCGAGTCGCAACTAAAAGTAGAGAGTGAAAGTCTATATGACCTGGTGCAATGCGTTCCGGTCTGTCCCGGCTTGTGCCGGGCATCGCCGGCTCGCTATTCCCGCGACTGGGAAAGCTTCATGAGAGTCGAGGTCGAGTGCGAGCCGGGTCACCAGGGCGAAGCGACGCCGCATCGGCTCGCCTTCGACCACCGTACCGTCGCCGTGGTCGAGGTCATCGATCGCTGGCTTGCGCGCGAGCATCGTTATTTCAAGGTCAAGGGCGAAGACGGCGCGCTCTATATCCTGCGTCATGATGTCCCTGCGGATCGCTGGCAGCTCATCCTGTTCGAGCGCGAGCGGGCAGGAGAGAGGGCGCGTCAGCGTGAATGACGGCCGAATGACTCGCAAATGACTCAGCGCACGGTCGTATAGCCTTGGTAAGGCGTTGTGATCCCTGCACCTTTCTTTCGCCATGAGTCATTCCCCGAAATCCGAGAAGACGCTCCAGCCGCCGCAGAATCCCCGCGCTCTCGCCTGCCTCTTGATCGAGCGGTTCGGCGAGCGCGCCGGCGCCTATGCGATGCACCAGTCGCTGAAGGCGTTGGCGCGCGGCGATCAACGCGAAGCCGCGCGCTGGCGTTGGATCTCCGAAATCACGCATGAGACGCTTCGCTTCGACCTCGACGAGGCGCTTGGCCAGGCCCGCTGAGCCGTGCGATCGTCCAACGCGCACCGAGGGCTCCGGCATTGTGTCTTTTGCGACGCAACACTATTTTCAGGCTTCGGCCCCAGCGTCCGAGGCGCCTGCGGCCGTGAGAGGCGACAAGATCCGCCATGTATCGTCCCGAAATTACCGGTCGCCTGTTTCGCCTGACGATGGCGATGATCCCTGTGCTGATGCTCGGCGCCCTCGGTGCCCGAGCCGTCGGTCAGGCGCCCGCGACGCCGATGGCCGTCGAAACCAAGGGGTCGGTGCCCGGGCTCGATGAAGCGGAGCT
>JASHUO010000288.1 GCA_030039975.1 Alphaproteobacteria bacterium | reverse complement strand
TTCGTCACATCCGGTCACATTATTTCAGTCCTTGAGTGGAGTGCGCATGGGCTCGGCGAAGGGAAATATATTCGCCAACTTGCCGGAGAGGATCTCCGAAGAGGAGTTCGTTGAGCTTCTTTCGGCCCCAAACTCGAGGATCGAGCGCATTGTATCGCCTTGCCATGTCAGTCCTAAGGGTGAGTGGTACGATCAAGACTGGGCGGAGTGGGTGGTCGTGCTGAAAGGTTCGGCTCGACTCCTCTTTGAGGGTGAAGACCAGTCAAGGTTGCTCGGTCCCGGTGACTACGTTCACATACCTGCCCATGAGCGGCACCGGGTTGAATGGACGGCGCCGGACGAACCCACCGTTTGGCTGGCGATCCACTATGATCAATCCGAAGATCCGTCTTAGGCGTTGCGGCTGCACCCCTCGTCGCGCTTTATCGACTCTGGATCACGAAACGCTGCCTGCACCTGATGCCGTCGAAAGCGGACATCGATCCCGCCCAGCTCAAAAGGCTGCTGGCCGGCGTCGTGGTTATGGAAGCGGGTTTCCCAAGCGCTCGCTATATCGTGCGCGTGGTCGGCGAGAACATCGTCGATTTCTTCGGGGCGCACGACGAAAGGGCTCCCCGCAGCATCGCTGAGACAGCCCGAGCGCTACCGCGCCTTCATGCGGCTGCTTGACGCCGTCGTAGAGCGCGGCGTGTCGATCTTTCGCGCGGCTGCCCTGCGGCCTCACCAAGGAGAGCTTGCCCGTGGGCTCGAACTGGTCGGACTGCCGCATGGCGATGCAGCACCTCCTCGGCGCGGCCACTTTGGTGGATCAGGCCCCTGGCTTCCGTCTGTCAGCGTCCCCGGCCTGAAGCTGCATCAGCTGACATCTGACGAACGGGCACCCGACTCGTGCCACAATCGGACTCATGCAACGCAGGAAAGATCAACATTGCTGGTAGTTAGAACCGAACCCTTGTCCCAGAGCTATTGCACGACCTAAGGATCAGAAGCCCACCTCGGCGCAACGTCCAACTCATGTCCCGACGGTGAAGCGCTCGCGCGAATGCCGGGGGTTCTCCAACTCGTCGATCATCGCGACTGCATAGTCGTCGACCGAGATGTGGCTGCGGCCTGTGGCCTCCTCGAAGATCAGGTTGTCACGACCCAAACGGTATTTGCCGGTCCTCTTGCCTGGTTCGAGCGCGTGCGGCGGCGACAGGAAAATCCAGTCGAGATCCGGTTCCGCCTTGAGTAAGTCCTTGATCACGGCCGTCGACTTTGCGCCGCCCTCATAGGCCTTCGGAAAGAGATAACTGTCCATCAGCTTGACGCCAGGAGCGATCTCCGAGGTACCAGCGCCGCCAACGGCGAGGATGCGCCGAACGCCGGCGCCTCTTAGGGCGGCGATGATTGACGTCGTCGCGCGCCTTTGCTGCGCGATCCGGGCCTCGATACTGTCCTTTCGCGCTGGCGCGTACGAATGGACCACGGCCTCCTGACCACGAAAAGCCTCGATGAGCGTCGGGACGTCGTTGACGTCGGCGGTGATCGCGGTGATATGCGGATCGCGTGGTAGCTTCTCAGGGCTGCGCGTGATGGCCGTCACTTGATGGCCACGCGAGATCGCCTCGGCGAGCAGCTTTGCTCCGACAAAGCCTGTGGCGCCGACAATCGCGATTCTCATTCCCATCCCTCCTTTCAGGCGTCCGCGGTCGCTGACGCGGGCCGCCGCACCCGCGGTCACGCGAGAAATTCGGCGATCGTTCTCACCGCTTCCGGCTTTTCGTCGAGCACGAGGTGGCCGGCACCTTTGAAGATGCTGATCTCGGCTTGATGGATCAGCCGCCGCCACAGCTTGGATTGGCCCGCAGGCGTCAGTTGATCGTCCTCCCCCCATACCAACAAGGTCGGCATCTTGATGCGATGGAGATAACGCGGCAACTTCGCGTCCCACGGGCGTTCCCAGAGCAGCCGTGCCACGGTCGTCATCTCGCGATAGCGGTCGCCGATAAAATCGAGGTCGGGCTTCGCCGGCAGATGCGGCCTGATCACCTCGAAGTTGCTGGCCAGCATGGTTGGAAGCTGCTCAGGCGGAAGCGCCAGTACGTCCGCCGTCGGATAATCCTGGTCACGCAGCCCGGCGGGCCCGACAAGGGCCAGCTTGGCGACGCGGTGGCCGTGCTCGATCGCGAATTTCGCGGCCAGGTAACCGCCCAGCGAAAACCCGACCAGACGCACCTTGACAAGGCCCAGCGCATCGAGCAGGTCGAGATAGTGCATGACGTAGTCGTGCAGATCAGTCATCGCCGGATCGTCGCCGGATTCGCCGAATCCCGGATGAAACGGGATGATGACGCGGAACTTCTCTGCCCACGGCCTGGCAAAATCGAATCCGGTGAACGTTCCCGCTCCATGCCAGAAGACCAGCGGCTCGCCCTTGCCGGCGGTCAGCACGACCGTCCTAACCCCGTTCACCGTGTGGGTCTTGCGTTCGAAATCGACCATCGCCGTTCCTCCCTATTCGGCGGCCGCGCGCACGTTCGCCGTGCCGCCGCGCATCTTGGGCATCACCTCTTCGGCGATGAGGCTCAGATTCTTCACCACCTTCCA
>JASHUO010000287.1 GCA_030039975.1 Alphaproteobacteria bacterium | reverse complement strand
TTTCCGCGAGGCGCCAACGTCGACATCGTGCCACTCGGCCTGAGGTCCAGGCCACGTCTTGCGCCCCGCAAGAACGGGTCTGAGTAGATTTAATTGCCGCTTGCTGTCCTTGGCTTTGGGCGGGCAGCCTTTCGGCAGCGGCGCGACGCGGCGGCCGTGCCATCCGGCTGACTGACGGCGCTGAGAAAGCCTTCCGTCCAGTGGTCCTTGTTCAGTTCATATCTTTCTATGTTGAAGCCCTTCGGGAAACTGCGGAACCCGGGTTGATTTCGTAGACGCCTGATGGCTGCGTGCGCGTCCTCGTCCGTCCGATACACACCGATCAGTTTGCTATCCTCGCTTCCCTCTTCGGCCTCATGCACATGCCATAACAGGAATACCGCTTCCATTATCACCTCCGCCGGGACCAAGCCGAGACGTCCAAGTACCCTCGTCCCAGACGAATCCTGGGATCGCAGATTTTTAGCACCCCCTTGCCGAGGAACTTCTGCAGGAACGAGGCGAGCGATGTATTGAGCCGGTCGATGCCGTTGGCTCTACACTGCACGGATTCCCGTTTTCAGGGAATGCCGAAATATTTGATTTTGCCTCAAATTTTCGTCGCCCGCGAAAGCGGGCGTCCAACTCGGGGCCGAACTGCGCGCCAGAATGGGAGTTCGCACCGAAGTCCTTCACACGCTCGAAAGCGGATACAGGAGCCATGCGGCCGACTCGCCGAGGCTGACGCGCTGGATGTCGGCTTTGGCGGGCACGGCGATGAAAGGCCCAGCGGGTCGCTGCGCGTCTTGCCCGCTTCTCCTAACGCTTTCCCGCGGACGACGACAAAACTGGGAGCCTCCGCCCTATCGGAGTTTGCTCCAAGCCCCCCTCACCGCGACCGCAGCGCCTGTTTCGTCGTGCGGCGCGGCGCGGGGTTGGGGGGCGCGGCCGGCGGCTCCGACAGGGCGGCGAGGCTGGCTTCCAGCGCCTCTTGCAGATCGCTCATCACCCCCGGCGGCTGGGGCCGCGGCAGGGCCGGCTTTTCGCCGCGGCGCTTGGCCTGGACGAAATGGAACAGCGCCTCCTGATAGCGGTCGCGGAAGTCGCGCCGCGGGTCGAAGCTGCCGGTGAGCCGGGCGATGATGCGCTCGGCCAGCTCGATCGTCGCCTCGTCCGGCGGCGCATCATCGCCCTCGGGCAAGGCGGGCTCGTCGCTCCGCACCTCATGGGCGGCCCGCAAGGTGGTGAGCAGCATGCCGCGGCCGCGCGGCTCGATGACGACGGCGCGCTCGCGCCCGCCCAGCGTCAGCCGGCTGATCGCGACGAGGCCGCGGCGGCGCATCGCCTCGCGCAGCACGGCATAGGCGGGGTCGGCGCCCCGCCCGTCGGGCACCAGGAAATAAGGCGTGTCGAAAAAGGCGGTATCCACGGCGCGGCGCTCGATGAAGCGCTCCAGGATCAGGCTGCGCGAGGAGTCGATCTCGATCTCGAGCAGCTCGCGCTCCTCGAGCGGCACGAAACGGCCGGGCTCGACCTCGTAGCCGCGCACCACCGCGTCGCGCGCCACCTCCTTGCCGGTCTGCGGGTCATGCGGGCGCATCTGCAGCCGGTTGAGGGTGGCGCGGTTCAGCGGCTGAAAGCCGAGCCGGTCAGCCCGCCCCGCCGCAGCATAAAGCCGGACCGGGCAGCCGGCGCGACCGAGCACCAGCAGGCCCTTCCATACCGCGCGCGGCGCCATCCCTCTCCTATTCCGATGCAGTGTCAGAGACCAGCGAAACTGAGGCGTGAACGCCGCCCCAACCTGAAGGTTGCAAGAGCTGACGTAATTCTGCATCTGTGGGGCGGCCGCCGTTAACCTCGTTTCAAGCGATCCATGCCTAAAAAATGGCTGCCATGCCGGCCAACCCCGCCCCCCTCGAGACCGCCCGGTCGCTCCCCGGCCTGGCGCCGATGCGGCGCTTCGTCATGCCGGTCCCGAGCCGCGAAGAGGTGCGCAGCGGCATCTACTACATGCTGGCTTCGGTCTTCGTTTTCTCGGTGGTGAATGCGCTGGTGAAATGGGAATCGGCGCGCTATCCGCTCGACGAGGTGGTGTTCTTCCGCTGCAGCTTTTCGCTGTTGCCGGCCTTCGCCTTCCTTGCCCGGGGCGGCGGCGCCGGGCTGTTGCTGCGCACCCGGCGCTTCAGGGAGCATCTCGGCCGGGGCGTGCTGCAATTCGTGTCGATGCTCTGCGTTTTTGCCGCCTTCAGCCTGATGCCGCTCGCCGATGCGGTGGCGATCACCTTCTCGGCACCGCTCTTCCTCACCCTCCTGTCGATCCCGATGCTGGGCGAGCGGGTCGGGCCCCATCGCTGGGGGGCGGTCCTGGTCGGCTTCCTCGGCGTCCTGCTGATGGTGCGCTCGGGCGGCGGGTTCACCGGCGGCGTCGCCTCCCTCGGCGCGCTGCTCGCGCTCGCCAGCGCCGCCATCGGCGCCAACGTCACCATCGCCGTCCGGCGCATGACCTTGACCGAGACCAGCGCCACCCTGGTCGCTTTCCAGGCGCTGATCGCCACGGCGCTCAGCGTCCTCTTGCTGCCTGTTGCCTGGACGACGCCGAGCTGGCTCGACGCCCTGCTGATGACCGCGACCGGGCTCTGCGCCGGCATCGGGCAATTCTGGTGGACCCAGGCGTTCCGGTTTGCGCCCGCCGCCGTGGCGGCCCCGTTCAGCTACCTCACCATGGTCTGGTCGCTGGCCCTCGGCTATCTGATCTGGGGCGACGTGCCGGGCTCGATGCTGGTGGGCGGCGCCGTCGTCGTCGCCCTCAGCGGACTCTATATTCTCTACCGCGAGACGCTGCGGCGCACACCGCAGCCGGCGTAACCCGCCGCCGAGGTACGGCCTCAGAACCGCATGGCTTCCCGCTTGTCGCGGAAACGACGAAATCCTTTGATTTGGCTCTAGAATTCGTCGTCCCCGCGAAAGCGGGGACCCAGAGGACGCGCCCCGATTCTGGATGCCCGCTTTCGCGGGCAAAGCGATGGTTAGGGTGAGGCATCCCGATTGCATCGCGCACGCCGCTGCACAGCGGCTATTCGACCTCGCAAGCCACCGCGGAACGCGGGCGCAAATACCTGATCCACCCGATTTCCGCTCCCCGCGATGCATTCGAGGATGAACCCGGCGAATCGGGCAGCGGCGGGGAATCGTGTCTCAGAGACTGATCCGAACGGTAGCCGGCGCGCTGGCGGTCTTCCTCGCCGGCTTGGTACCGGCCGAAGCGCAGGATGCCGCGCCCGCACCACCGGCCGAGGCGGCGCAAGCCCCGCAAGCGCCGGTGTTTCGCACGGAAGAGATCGATCAGATGGTGGCGCCGATCGCGCTCTACCCGGATCAGCTGCTCGCTCAGATCCTGATGGCCGCCACATA
>JASHUO010000286.1 GCA_030039975.1 Alphaproteobacteria bacterium | reverse complement strand
CCTTGGTCGGCTGGGCCTGGGCCTGACCACTCCCTTGCGGCGCGGTTGGCGCCGGGCCTGGGCCGGGCGGCGGCGGCTCGGTCGAGGGCGCCGCCAAAGCCACTTTCGGCGCCGGTCCCGGCAGTGGCGGCACGTCCTTGCCTTGCAGCACCTGCTGGTCGCTGTATTTGGCGTTGGCGCGGTCGGCGACGAGGCCTTGCTGCAGCTTCTCGCGATCGACCGTGCTCATGGCGGTGTCCGGGGGCGGCGGCACGCTGGCGAGGTTGGGGTAAGGCTCGTTGCCGCCGGCCTGGAGGTTGGCGTCGTTGCGCGCGCCCTGGTCTTCGACGTCGTTCTTGGAGACGCCGGTGATGTCGCGATACCACTCGATGGGGTTCGCGTAATTCGGCACCGACGAGCAGCCCGCCAGCGTGGCAGCTGCCGCGACCGCACACAAGGCACGGAAATCACCGCGTATTCTTCGCCGCCCCGGCATCCTGGTGGGACGCATTGCTCCACGTTCTCCTCTGGCGAAACCGGGGTTTTGCCCCATATATCTAGCGGTGCAAACGCCGGTCCGCTGTTGTATTAGAACGCCACGCGCCCCGTCATCAATATTCGGGATGCGATGGCAGCGGGGGCGCAAGGAAACCAGGCATAATGGCAGAACCTCCGCCTCCCAAAATTCCCGATCCCCTGCAATGGTCCCGCGACATGGCCGAGATCGCCGAGCGCAGCCAGCGCCTCGTGCTCGAGTTCCTGGCGCGCCAATCGGGCGGCGGCCTCGGCATGGCCGATCCGCTCAACATCGGCAGCGCCTTCCTCGAGATGACCGGCCGGATGATGAGCGATCCCGGCAAGCTGATGCAGGCCCAGGTCTCGCTCTGGCAGGATTACATGACGCTCTGGCAGCGTACCGCCGAGCGTTTCCTCGGCGGCAAGCCCGAGCCGCTGGTCGAGCCTTCGCCCGGCGATCGCCGCTTCAAGGACACGGCGTGGAGCGACGGCACGCTCTTCGACTTCATCAAGCAGAGCTATCTCCTCACCGCGCGCTGGCTGCAGAGCACCGTCAAGGAGGTCGACGGTCTCGACGAGAAAACGGCGCGCAAGGTCGATTTCTACACGCGGCAATTCGTCGACGCCATGGCGCCGTCGAATTTCGTGCTGACCAATCCCGAGGTGCTGCGCACGACGATCGAAAGCGGCGGCGAGAATCTGGTGACCGGCCTCAAGCACGTGCTCGAGGACCTCGAGCGCGGCAAGGGCCGGCTGATGATCAAGATGACCGACCTCGATGCCTTCAAGGTCGGCCAGAATATCGCCGTCACGCCCGGCAAGGTCGTCTACCAGAACGACCTGCTGCAGCTCATCCAGTATGAGCCCACCACCGACAAGGTGAAGCGCCGGCCCCTGCTGATCATCCCGCCCTGGATCAACAAGTTTTACATCCTCGATCTTCGGCCGCGGAACTCCTTCATCAAATGGGCCGTGGACCAGGGCCATACCGTCTTCGTCATCTCCTGGGTGAACCCGGATGAGCACCTCGCGCGGAAGGGCTTCGACGATTACATGCTCGAAGGCCCGCTCGCCGCGCTCGACGCCATGGAGCAGGCGACCGGCGAGCGCGAGGCCAATGTCATCGGCTATTGCCTCGGCGGCACGCTGCTGGCGGCAACGCTGGCCTATATGGCGGTGAAGGGCGACGACCGCATCAAGAGCGCCACATACTTCGTGGCGCTCACCGATTTCGCCGAACCGGGCGAGCTCTCCGTCTTCATCGACGAGGATCAGCTCCATTCGCTCGAAGAGCGAATGCGTGAACATGGCTACCTCGAAGGCTCGGACATGGCGACGACCTTCAACATGTTGCGCGCCAACGACCTCATCTGGTCCTTCGTCGTCAACAATTATCTCCTCGGCAAGGAGCCCTTCCCGTTCGACCTGCTCTATTGGAACAGCGATTCGACGCGCATGCCGGCGGCGATGCACAGCTTTTACCTGCGCAACATGTATCAGGAGAACAAGCTCGTCGTGCCCGGCGGCATTTCCCTCTGCGGCGTGCCGATCGATCTCAGCAAGATCACGGTGCCGAGCTTCCTGCTCTCGACCAGGGAAGATCACATCGCGCCGTGGAAGTCGACTTATGCTGCAACACAGATCTACAAGGGTCCGACGACATTCTGCCTCGCCGCCTCCGGCCACATCGCCGGCGTGGTCAATCCGCCGGGGCAAGGCAAATACGGTCATTGGCACAGCACGAAACATCCGCGAAGCCCGGAGGACTGGCTCAAGGGCGCCAAATACGAGAATGACAGCTGGTGGCCGGCCTGGGAGACATGGGTCGCTAAGCACTCCGGCGGCGAAGTGCTGGCACGCAAGCCGGGCGACGGCAAGCTCGCCCCGATCGAGGACGCGCCCGGCAGCTATGTCCAGGTGAAGGCGAGCTAGGTCGAGGGAGGGCGCGCACAGGAACCGCGCGCCCATCTTACGCCGCCCGGATCTTCTCCAGGAAGCGGCTGACCTCGGCGCGCAGCGTCTCGGATTGGCGGCCGAGCTGCTCGGCCGAGGCCAGCACCTGCGCCGCCGCCGCGCCGGTCTCGCCGGCGGCGCGGTTGACGCCGGAGATGTTGGACGACACCTGCTCCGTGCCGCGCGCCGCTTCTTGCGTGTTGCGCGCGATCTCTTGCGTCGCCGCCCCCTGCTCTTCCACCGCGCTGGCGATCGTCGTCGAGATCTCGCTGATATGGCCGATCGTGCCGCCGATCCCCTGGATCGCCGTCACCGCCTCGTCCGTCACCGTCTGGATCGAGCCGATTTGCGCCGCGATCTCCTCCGTCGCCTTCGCCGTCTGATTGGCGAGCGACTTCACCTCGGACGCGACCACGGCAAAGCCCTTTCCGGCCTCGCCGGCGCGCGCCGCTTCGATCGTCGCATTGAGCGCCAGCAGATTGGTCTGGCTGGCGATGTCCTGGATCAGCTCCACCACCTGGCCGATCTTCTGCGCCGCCTCGGCCAGCGTGTTGACCGTGCCGTTGGTGCGCTGCGCGTCCTCGACCGCCTTCCTGGCGGTCTGCGCGGCTTGCGTCACCTGGCGGCCGATCTCGGAGATCGAGCTCGTCATCTCCTCCGCCGACGCCGCCACCGTCTGCACATTGGCCGAAGTCTGCTCCGAGGCCGACGCCACGGTTCCCGCCTGGCGCTGCGTCTCCTCCGCCGTCGCCGACATGCTTGTCGCCGTCGCCCGCATCTCGCTGGCCGCCGAGGCCAGCGCGCCGAGCGCCGCCCGCACCGACTTGTCGAACTCGGCGATATAGCCCTCGATCGCCTTCTGCCGCTGCTCCTTGCGCGACTGCTCGGCACGCTGCTCCGCCGCAAGCCGATCGCCCTCGATCATG
>JASHUO010000285.1 GCA_030039975.1 Alphaproteobacteria bacterium | reverse complement strand
AGGCGCGTCCAGCCCTCTTCGTAGCTTGCCACCACCTGCTTGCCGCGGATCACGACGATATGCGTATCCGGCAGGAAATTGTTGCGCGTCGGGCTCTCGGGACCCGAGATCAGCATCAAGGTGCCGATCTCGGCGATGCCGGCGAAGCAGGCGGTGACGCCGACCTGATCACGATCCTCCGCGCGGCCGCGGCGGATCTCGAGCATCGGCCGGTCGCCCCACGGAATGTCGTCGAGCTGCGGATCCAGCGTCATGACCAGGCGCGAGGGCAAGTTGCGCCGCGAGAGATAGTCGGCGACCGCCGCCGGCACATCGGCCGCGCGCGCGACGCGCGTGACGGTGGTCTGCACCTCTTCCGCCATTTTGAGGAAGAGATCGATCTGCGCCGCGAGCGGCAAAGCGGCGGCGCGCGCCGGCACGAGATTGCGCCGATGCGCGGCCAAACGCTGCTCCAATCCGGCGCGTTGCGTCTCGTCGAGCGACCCGCGCTTCAGCGAGCGGCGGATCGACCCCAGGATCTGGTCGCGCGCCTCGCTCATGCCGCGTCGCCGTTCTTCCGTCGCTCGGCCCAAAGGCTCATGAAGCTGCGGCCCTCGGGTGCCGGCATGTCGCGCCCTTGCGTCCAGCCCTGCGCCAAAGGCAGCGAGCGGAAGCGGCCGCGCGATCCGCCAACCCAGCCCAGGAGCCGCGTTACGAGCGCCGTCGCCGCCTGGTAAAGCGGTGGATGTGACGCAAAAAAGGCCCAGAGCTTCAGCCCGTAGCGGTAGGCGGCGGGCGAGAGCTGCTTTTCGAACTCGCGCTCGCGCCAATGGCGCATCATCTTCGGCAACGGGATCTTCATCGGGCAGACGCTCTCGCAGCGCCCGCAGAAGGTCGATGCGTTGGGCAGATGCCCGGCCTCGCCGATGCCCACCAAAGTCGGCGTCAGCACCGCGCCCATCGGCCCGGGATAGACCCAGCCATAGGCGTGCCCGCCGACCGTGGCATAGACCGGGCAGTGATTCATGCAGGCGCCGCAGCGGATGCAGCGCAGCATGTCCTGGAACTCGGTGCCGAGCATGGCGCTGCGGCCATTGTCGAGAAAGACGACATGGAACTCGCCGGGCCCGTCCGTGTCTTCCGGCCGGCGCGGCCCAGTCGATACCGTGGTGTAGGTCGAGAATTCCTGTCCCGTCGCCGAGCGCGCGAGAACACGCAGGATGGTCGAGACATCTTCCAGCGTCGGCACCAGCTTCTCGAGGCTGGCGAGCACGATATGCGCCTTGGTGAGCGTCTGCGTCAGATCGCCATTGCCTTCATTGGTGACGATGATCGTCGAGCCGGTCTCGGCAATGCAGAAATTGGCGCCGGTGATGCCGACATCGGCGGCGAGGAATTTCTGGCGCAGCACCGCGCGCGCCTCGGCAACGAGCGTGGGCGCCTCTTCCAGTACCCGATTGGGATCGAGATCGGTGTGCGTCGCGCGGAAGCTCGCCGCGACCTGCTCCTTCACCAAATGGATCGCCGGGGCGATGACGTGGCTCGGATATTCCTTGCGGATCTGGATGATATATTCGCCGAGATCGGTCTCGACCGGGGTGACGCCGTTTTCCTCCAGATAGTCGTTGAGGGCGATCTCCTCGGCAATCATCGTCTTGCCTTTGGTGACCGTCTTGGCGTCGAGGCGGCGGCAGATCGCGAGCACCGTCTCGCGCGCCTCCTGCGGCGTGCGGCACCAATGCACCTGGCCGCCGCGCGCCGTCACCTGTTGCTCGAACGTCTCGAGATAGAAGTCGAGATGCTCAAGCACGTGGTTCTTGATCGCCTTCGCTTCCTCGCGCAGTGCCTCGAACTCCGGCAGCCGGGCGATCGCCGCGGCACGGCGTTCGGGAAAGCCGCTGCGCATCAGGGTCAGCGCCTTTTGCAGATTGGCGTTGCCGAGCGCCGCGCGCGCATTCTCCTTGAAGGCGTGGCTGGTCGGCTGCATCAGCCGCGCTCCGGTCGGGCGGCGCCGATCGGCGGCGTCTCGCCCGCCATGCCGGCGAGCACCTCGGCGACGTGACGGACCCGCACAGCCTTGCCGAGCCGCGTCAGCTTTCCTGCCATGTTGAGGAGGCAGCCCATATCCCCGGCGAGTAGCGTGTCGGCGCCGGTCGCGACGATGTCCGCCGCTTTGTCGGCGACCATGCGGTCCGAGATCGCGGGATATTTGATGCAGAAGGTGCCGCCGAACCCGCAACAGATCTCGGCGCTCGGCAGCTCCCTGAGCGACAGGCCGGCGACGCTCGCCAGCAGCTTGCGCGGCTGCTGTTTCACGCCAAGCTCGCGCAGGCCCGAGCAGGAATCATGATATGTGGCGATGCCGTCATAGCGGGCCTCGACGCGCTCCAGCTTCAGCACGTCGGCAAGGAAGGAAACGAGCTCATAAGTCCGCTTCGCCAGATGCTGCGCGCGCAGATAGCTGGCGGGCTCGTCGGCGAACAGCTCGAGATAATGCTGCTTGATCATCCCGCCGCAGGAGCCCGAGGGCACGACGACATAGTCGAAGCCGTCAAAGGCGTCGATCACCTGGCGGGCAATCGTCTTGGCATCCGCCTTGTCGCCCGAGTTGTAGGCCGGCTGACCGCAGCAGGTCTGCGCCGCCGGCACCTCGACGCTGCAGCCCGCATCCTCCAGCAGCTTCACCGCGGCAAAGCCGACGCTCGGACGAAAGAGATCGACGAGGCAAGTGACGAAAAGACCGACGCGGATCGGCACGGGCGGCATTGACGAGCGAACTCCCTCGGCGAGCGCGGCGCGGCGGCAGGCGCGGCTACCAAAGCGCGTACCCGCTTGCCGCAAATGCCCGCGCAGGCGAGAGCAGCATGGTCAGGCGCGGCGGCGAATGCAAGAAGCGTAGGGCGGCCGCCCTCGGCTCAGAATGATGGCGTCGCGTCTATTGCGGCGGCGGGGGAGGCGGCGGATAACCCGGCGGCGGTCCGGGCGGTGGCGAGTAGCCCGGCGGCGGGGGTGGCGGCGGCGAATAACCCGGCGGCGGTCCGGGCGGCGGCGAGTTCGCCGGGACGAAGCCCGGCACCTGGTTGCCCTTCGCATACATGCATTGCGAGTAGGCGTTGTCGTAGAGCTGCTGTGCCGTCATGGTGCCGCGCGCCGCCGCGTTCGAGCCGACGGCCGTGCCGCCGAGCGCGCCCGCACCGGCGCCAATTGCCGCGCCTTGACCGCCGCCAATCGCGGCGCCCAGCCCAGCGCCGAGCACGGTGCCAAGCACCGCGGTGCCGAACTGCTGGTTGTTCGAGGCTTCAGCGACGCCGGCGCTGCGCGACTGTGCGAAGTTGCGGCACTCCGCATCCTCCTGCTCGAACACAGAGAAAGGCTTGTTCGGCGCCGGCATCACGGCGACGCGCGGACCCATGGGCTGCGAGGCGCAGCCCGACAGCAGCGCGAGCGCCGCCACGGCGCCGATGATTACTTTGTTGTGCGTCACGTCACGTTCTCCGCGTTACCTCGGTTGCGGCGAGGCCGGAACCTGGCGCCAGCCGCTGTTGCACGAATTGACGTAGGGGTAGTAGCCCTGCGGGTTGTCGCAATAGTACCAGGTCTGCGACGGCTGTTGCACATAGGCGGGAACCGCGGGCGAAACCACCACCGGGGGCGGTGAATAGACCACAGGCGGCGGCGCATAGACGACCGGCGGCGGCGGATAGCCGTAATAGTAGGGCGGCGGGTAGAGCGGCACGCCAATGCCCACGCCGACGACGACGCGTGCCACGGCCGGCGACGCGGCAAGGCCGGCGGTCAGGGCCAAACCCGCGAGCGCCAGACCGGCCTTCGCGGCAAGTCGCTTGACCATCATCTCCTCCTCCTGAGGCTCCCCTTTAACACAGTATAGCGATTATACGGTGCGAGCGCGCCTCATCTCCCCGTGACTCAGGGGCCGGGCCGGGCCGGCACCTGCTGCCAGGGCCTGTCGCAGGTCGAAACATAAGGGTAGTAAGCTTTAGAAGTTTCACAATAATACCAGGATTGC
>JASHUO010000284.1 GCA_030039975.1 Alphaproteobacteria bacterium | reverse complement strand
GGTCAAGATTCTGACCGGCGTCTTTCCGGCCGATCGCGGCGGGATCGCGATCCGCGGCCAGACGCGCCGCTTCCGTTCCCCTGCCGAGGCGCGCCAGGCAGGGATCGTCTCAGTCTATCAGGACCCGGCGCTGGTGCCGGATCTTACGGTGGCGCAGAACATGCGCCTGGCGCGGGTCGGTCTCGGAACGGTACGCGAATGGCTCGTGAACCTTGGGATCCCCGAACTCGATTTCAGTGCATTCGTGCGCGACTTGCCCTATCCGATCCTCCGGCTCATCGATCTCGCCCGTGCGCTGGCTTCCAATCCCAGCATCCTGCTGATCGACGAAATCACCGCCTCGCTGCCGGCCGATCTTTCGGAGCGTATCTTCGCCCTCGTCCGCCACTGGCGCGAGCGCGGGCGCAGTGTGATCTTCATCTCTCACCGTATGGCCGAGGTTTCGATGCTGTGTGACCGCGCCACCGTGTTGCGCGACGGCATTACGGTCGGCGTCACCGAGACGGCGCGCGGCAGCGAAGAGCGCATCGTCGAGCTCATGCTGGGTTACGAAGTCGCGCATGCCGCCGCTGCCGGCAACGCGCGCCTCGCCGACGCGGGATCCGGCGGCGAGGCGCCTGCCCTCGAGGTGCGCGGCCTGCGCTGCGGGCGCCAGCTCAACGGTGTCTCGTTTGTCTTGCGTGCCGGTGAGGTGCTGGGCGTCGCCGCGCTGGAAGGGCAAGGCCAAGATGAACTGTTCGACTGCATCGCCGGCATGCGCGATCGCGACGCCGGCGAGATCGTGGTGCGCGGCCGTCCGCAGCGGTTCCGTCATCCCGCCGATGCGATTCGCGCTGGCCTGGTGCTGGTGCCTGCCAACCGCCTGCAGGCGATGCTGCCGCAACGTTCTATCCGGGAGAACGTGGCGCTGCCCGCCTATCGAAGGGTACGCGACTGGGGCCTGATTGACCTGCGCCGCGAGCGCACGCGCGTCGAGGCGGCGATTCGGCGCCTGCAGATCGACACGCGTGCCGAAGCGGAGTTGCGCCGCCTGAGCGGGGGCAATCAGCAGAAAGTGATGATCGCGCGCTGGCTGGCGAGTGAGTTCAGGACACTGCTCTGCTTCGACCCGACACGCGGCATCGACATCGGCACCAAGCGCCAGATATATGCTCTCGTGCGCGAGGTCGCGGCACTCGGTGCGGCGGTCTTGCTCTTCACCTCGGAACTGCCCGAGATTCCCCTCGCCTGCGACCGGGCCATCGTGCTGTTCGGCGGACGCGTCGTCCACGAGATGCCGGCGGCCGACGCGGACGAGGCGACGCTGCTGCGCGCCTCGCACGGGCTGGTACCGCCGCGAGAGGACGAGGCGTGACCACAGCTGGAGGAACCCAGCCGGCAGCAGGGCCGGCGGTTGGCGCCGCGCCGCGTCGGCGCGGTTTCGCGCGCTTTGCGCAACGGCACCCAAGCCTTGTGGGAATGCCGGCCTTGCTGGTCCTGGCTCTGGCGGTGACCGTGGCGATCCATCCTGAGTTCGGATCATTCGACGCGCAGTCTCTGGCGATGGGAGCGATGCCGCTGGCCTTTGCCGCGGCGGCCCAGACCGTCGTCGTGATCTCGGGCGGAATCGACCTGTCGGTCGGCTCGATGATGGCCGTGTCCAATGTCCTCGCCGCGGTGAGCATGGAGGATGCGAGCTTTGGTCAGTCGCTGGCGCTTGCCGCCGCCATCGTGCTGGCGGGGGCGTTGGCGGGTGCCATAAACGGCCTGATCGTCGTCTTCTCGCGTGTCCCCGACGTGGTCGTAACCCTGACGACCGGTTTCATCTGGGGCGGCGTGGCGCTGCTTCTCCTCGAGAAACCGGGTGGCGGCGCACCCGAACAGTTCCTCGCGCTGGGCGCGGGGACTCTGTTCACACCCTGGCTTTCCGGCGCGCTCGTGTTGCTCGCGGCGGCCGTGGCCATCATCTGGATTCCGGTGCAGCAAAGCCGGCTCGGACTATTGCTTTACGCCGTGGGCAGCGACAGGGCGTCCGCCCTCCGCAGCGGTGTGAACGTCGGGCTTACGCGCTTCCTCGCTTATGTGCTGGGCGGATTATTCAGCGCCGTGGGTGGTATCGGCCTCATCATGACGACGGGCATCGGATCGCCCCTGGCGGGGGTCTACTACACGCTGAGCGGATTGGCGGCCGCGGTCTTGGGCGGCGTCAGTCTGGCTGGCGGGCGCGGCGGCATCGTCGGACCGGTGCTCGCCGCTTATGTGCTGACCTTGATCCCGACCGATCTGATCTTCCTCAATATCGATCCAAATTTCGGCCAGGTGATTCAGGGTACGCTGATCGTTCTGGTGGTGATGGTAGGCGGTCTCGCTACGCTGTTGCGGGGGCGTAAGCGATGAATATGCCGGCGCACTCCATCAGCCCAAGGGGCGCGGCCGCGCCGGCCAAGGCACTGCGCATCATCGGCCTCCTGCGCCGGTACACGGCGGCGGCGCTGGTTCTGCTGCTGCTCGCCTTCGTTGGCGGCATCGAGATCGCCCGGCCCGGAACCGTCACCCCGATCTGGATTTCGAACATCATCCTGTTTGCGGCACCGCTGGGTATCCTCGCCGCCGGCCAGACGCTGGTGATGCTGGCTGGTGGCATCGACCTTTCGGTCGCCAGCGTCGCCACGGCTTCCGCCTATCTGATGGCGACCCACTCGTCCTCGAGCGGCTTCGGCGCCGTCCTGTGGGGCCTCGCGGTGGGGCTCGCGGTGGGGCTGGTCAATGGCATTGGCATCGCCGTCCTGCGCGTGCAGCCGTTGGTGATGACGCTGGGCACCGGACTGATGACCGAGGGAACGTTGATCGTCTACAGCCAAAAGATGCTGGCCACGGCACCGCGTGTTCCGGCGTTCATTCAGGCGCTGGGGAGCGGCAAGGTGCTTGGCGGCATCCCAATCGACCTGTTCCTCTGGGCGCCGATCGCGATCGCGGTGCTGATCGGTCTGCGCCACACCGGCTTTGGCCGACTGCTCTATGCGGTGGGCGACAATCGGGAGGCTTGTCAGCTCTCCGGGGTGCGCATCTGGCAGGTGCTGCTGGCCGATTACATCCTGTGCAGCCTGTTTGCCGCTGCGGCCGGATTGGTCGTGGTGGGTGGCACCAACGCCGCCGACATGAGCCTGGCGGATGTCTACTTGCTGCCATCGGTCGCAGCGGTGGTCATCGGCGGCACATCGATCTTCGGCGGTCGCGGCGGCTATGGCGGAAGCATCGTCGGCGCGCTGATCCTCACCGTGCTCAACAGTCTGCTCACGCTTCTCGACGCACCCGAGCCGATCAAACAGATACTCTATGGCGCCGTAATTTTGGTCCTCGCCACCGCCTATACGAGGTTGACCGATTAAGGCGCAGAACCGGGGCCCGACACCCCTACCGCCGCCCGAACAGCTTCTCGATTTCTGCGAGCGGCAGTTCGACGTAAGTCGGGCGGCCGTGGTTGCATTGGCCGCTATGCGGCGTCGCTTCCATCTGGCGCAGGAGGGCGTTCATTTCGGCTTGGGTGAGGCGGCGGCCGGCGCGGACGCTGCCGTGGCAGGCGAGCGTGCCGCAGACTTCCTCGAGCCGCTCTTTCAGCGCGAGGGCTTCGCCGAGCTCGGCGAGCTCGTCGGCGAGGTCGCGCACCAGGCTTTGCACATCGGTCTCGCCGAGCAGCGCCGGCACTTCGCGCACCAGCACCGCGCCGGTTCCGAAAGCCTCGAGCACGAGGCCCAGCTCGGCGAGCTCCGGCGCGCGTGCGGCGAGGCGCGCCGCGGCGGCTTCGTCGAGCTCGACGACTTCGGGCAGCAGCAGCATCTGCCGCGCGACGCCGGTTTCCGCCAGCGCCGCCTTCATGCGCTCATAGACGAGGCGCTCATGCGCCGCGTGCTGGTCGACGATGACGATGCCCGACGGGGTTTGCGCGACGATGTAGGTGTCGTGCAGCTGGGCGCGGGCGGCGCCGAGGGGATAGGTCTCGGCGGCGTCGCTCGCTTCCGGCGGCAGCGCGGCCGGCGCCGCGGGGAGATCGAGGCCCAGCCCGGCCGGGAGCGGCGCCTGAAACTCCGCGGCAGCTTCGGCAAGGCCGGGGCGGAGCGCCGAGGGTGGCGCGCCCCAAGCGGAGCTGCCGCGGCCGCCATGCGGCAGCAGTGCCGGCCGGAACGCGGCGATGGCGTCCGCCGCGGTGGTGGTGGCGGCGCGGTGACCGGCGGCGGCGAGCGCCTGGCGCAGGGCGCCGACGATGAGGCCGCGCACCAGGCCGGAATCGCGAAAGCGCACTTCGGCTTTGGCAGGGTGGACATTGACGTCGACCTCCTCCTCCGGCAGGTCGAGGAACAGCGCCACCAAGGGATGGCGGTCGCGCGCGAGGAAATCCTGGTAAGCACCGCGCACCGCGCCCACCAGCAGCTTGTCGCGGACCGGCCGCCCGTTGACGAAGAGGTATTGATCGCGCGCGGTGGCGCGGTTGAGCGTCGGCAAACCGGCGAGCCCGGTGAGGCGCACGTTGTCGCGCGCAGCGAGGATGGCGAGCGCGTTGTCGGCAAAGTCGCGGCCGAGGATGGCGGCAAGACGCGTGCGCCGCGCCGCCTCGGCGTCGCCGCCGGCGAGATCGGGGGCAAGCGCGTTGAGGCGCAGCAGCACGCGATCCTCGTCGCCGATGATGGTGAAGGCGATGGCGGGATAGGCCATGGCGAGGCGGCGCACGACATCGACCGCCTGGTCGCGCTCGCTGCGCGCCGTCTTCATGAATTTGAGCCGCGCCGGCGTGGCGTAGAAGAGATCGCGCACCTCGACGCGCGTGCCGGCGGGATGGGCGGCGGGAGCGGGCCGGCCCTTGGCGCCGCCTTCGACCGACAGCGACCAGGATTGGGGCGCGCCGCGGCGGCGGCTGGTCAGGGAGAGCCGGCTCACCGCGCCGATCGAGGGCAGCGCTTCGCCGCGGAAACCGAGGCTGCGGATGCGCAGGAGATCGTCATCGGGGAGCTTCGAGGTGCAATGCCGCTCGACCGCGAGCGACAGCTCCTCGGGCCCCATGCCCTCGCCGTCATCGCCGACGATGATGAGGCTTTGCCCGCCATCGCGCAGCGTGACCTCGACGCGCGATGCGCCGGCATCGATCGCGTTCTCGACCAGCTCCTTCACCGCGGAAGCGGGACGCTCCACCACCTCGCCGGCGGCGATGCGGTTGACGAGAACGGGCGGCAGCTGCCGGATCGGCATGACGCTATTCTGCGCCGGCGGACCCGGTCTCGCCAAGATATTGCCGCGCCAGAACCTTGCCTTCCTCGAGCGCGGGCTGGTTGAAGGCGTCGACGTCGAGGAGATCGGCGGCAACGATGGTCTCGAGCATGAAATGCATGAAGAGCGCGCCAAGCGTTTCCTCGTCGAGTCGCGCGAGACGGATCATGCGAATCGGTCTTCCGTTGCGCAGGAGACTCGTTGCCGTGGCGCGCTGCTCCGCGGCGAGCAGATCGCCCAGGCGTTTGCCGGCGAGATAAGCGAGCGCCGGGTCGGCGGCGAGATCGGCCGGCAGCGAGGCGCCGGCGCCGGCCTGCTCCAGCGTGATCAGGGTGAAGAGCTTGTCGGCCGGGCCGGCGAGATAGAGCTGCAGCTGGCTGTGCTGATCGACGGCGCCGAGCGCGCGCACCGGCGTCGTGCCCATGCCATTCTTGCCGAGGCTTTCGGCCCAAAGCTGGCGGTACCAGAGGCCGAAGGGCGCGAGGCGGTCGATATAAGGCATCAGCACGGTGATGCCGATCGAGCGATGCTCCGCCAGGCCCACGGCAAGCGCCGCACCCAGCGCCGGCGGCGATTCCCGCGCTTCCGCCGCGGCGAGCGTCTGATCGAGCACGGTCGCCGCGCCTTGACGCAACGCAGCGGCATCGAGACCGGCGATCAGCGCCGGCAGAACGCCGACAGTGGAGAGCACGCTGTAGCGGCCGCCAATGCCGGGATCGTGGTCGAGGAGCTGCATTTTCTGCGCCACGGCCAGGCGGCGCAGCGGATTGTCGCGCGGCTCGGTCAAGGCGACGCAACGATCGCCCAGCGCAGCGAGGCCGAGCGATTGGCGAAGCCAGTCGAGCACCGCCAGAAGCTGCGCCAGGGTCTCGGCCGTGCCGCCGGATTTGGAGATGGCGATGACGCCGGTCTTCGCCGGGTCGAGCGCGGCAAAAAGCGCGGCGACGCTGACGGGGTCGATATTCTCCATGAAATGGAGGCGCGGCGCGCCCGGGCGCCGGCCGAAGCCGAGATCGGCGAGCGCGGTCACCGCCTGTCCGCCGAGGCTCGAGCCGCCGGCGCCAAGCACCAGCACATCGGCGAAGCGGCGGCGGAATTCGCCGGCGAGCTCGCCGAGCGCGGCGAGATCGTCGCGCTTGACCGCGATGCGCAGCGCCGGCAATGCGCCGGTCTGATAACGCCGCTTCAGCTCCGCGAGCGCCGATTCGGCCCGGCCGAGAACGCCGTCGAGCTCATCCTCTTCGAGCCCGCTATCGCCGATGGTCTCGGCCAGACAACCCTCGATCTCATGGTC
>JASHUO010000283.1 GCA_030039975.1 Alphaproteobacteria bacterium | reverse complement strand
TCGGTACAGTTTCGAGCGTAATGACGCCGAAGTCGCGACCACTGATCACCAGCGGCACGCGCGCGCTGCTGGGAGGCACCGCCAGCAGGCGAACGAACCAAGCCGGCGGGCGAGAGAGCGGCGCCGCATCCGGCGCCGGCAGCGTCACCTCGCTCCCCCTGCCCTCGAGCGAGACGCGCAGATGGCGATTGCCGCGGAAGGAGGCGACGAGGCGCTGCAGCTCGCGTTCGGGATGCTGGTCGGGATCGAGAGCAGCCACCGCCGCCGCAACCGTCTGTTGCGCCACAGCGAGCGCCGCCTGCATCTCGCGCTGGACGGAGCGCGACGCGCTGATACATGCCACCGTGCCGCCCAGCCCCAGACTGGCGGCGAAGATCAGCGCCACCAGCCCGATCAGCCTCAGTCGCAGCGATAGCGCGCCCCCCCATAGAGTGCGTAGAGCCTGGCGCAAGCCTCCTCCGTGCCCTTTTGAGCGTCCCACGTCTTTTTTCACCTTATTTTATTTTGACCGACACTGCCCCTGGTGCACACGGCATGTTTTCCCGTTCTTTCCGGGAGTTTTTCCCGATATGTCTTAGTTCGTTTCCCAGAGCGGCAGCGCAAGTACGGGAGCTATTGCGGCGACGCCGGAATCCCACCCAGGATCAGCCAGAGCTGCGCCAGATCGCGCGTGCCCTCCTCGCCAGCCACGCTGCGCAGCACCGCCGCCGCCTTCGCTTTATCGCCGGCAGCGAGGCAGGCGATGCCGAGATGGAGCGTCGCCTCCTCGGGATGGTCGAGGCCGCCCTTCTTGAGGCCCTGCTCCAGCGCCGCGATCGCATCGTCGTAGCGAGCAAAGCTCGCATACGCTTCGCCGAGCCGCACGGCAGGAAATCCGTTCGGCGCCGCTTCTGCTTCCTTGGCTTGCGCCGCCAATCCCTTCGCATCCTCGCTTGCCTGCCGGTCCGCCATCGCGGCGAGGCGCTGTTGGCGCGGCGCGTCCGCTCCCTTGCCGAGGATGCCGGCGGCATAGCCCTTGTCGAGAAAGGATTTCGCGTCAGCGGGGAGCCCGGCGAGCAAGGCGCGCTGCGCCGCATCGAGGTATTCGGCCGGCGTCGCCATGGTGCTGGTCGCCAGCTTCAAACGCGCGACATCGAGCGCGAGCCGATCGGGGAAGCCCGGCTCCCCCTGTACCGCCGCAATCAGCTCCGCCCAATATTCGTGCTTCGGATAATGCGACACGAGCTGGATGAGCACCGCGCGATAGGCGGCATCGTGCTGCTGCCGGTACTCGCTGGTCGCCAGCATCTGCAACACCGCCTCGGGCGCTGGGCGGCCGGCGCGATCATCGGCCGCCAGCACCGCACGGCTCGCCACCGCGGCCGCGGCGAAATCGCCGCGCTGAAAAGCGGCCTCGGCCAGCAGCAGATGTGGCTCCGCGTCCGTGCCGCCCGAGCGGTAATAGCGTTCGGCGTATTCCCCGAGCTTCTGATAGTCCTTGGCCTGATAGCAGAGCTTCACCAAGGTCTCGATCCGGTTCAGCGCGTCAGCCGGCGGCAGGAGGCCGGTCGCGAGCACTGCCTCGAGCGCTTTGATGGTGCCGGGATAGTCCCCGCTCTGCAGCAGCACCGCCGCACGCGTCGCCTCGATGACATAGGTCTCGTAGGGCGTCTTGTTCTCGACGGCGTCGGCCTCGGCGAGCTCAGCCAGCGCCTCTCTGAGCCTCCCCTCTTTCAGGAGCTGCTCCGCCTGCTGCACTGGCCGGCCGATTTGCAGGCGGGCGGACGGCGCTTCCGCGGCCACGACCGTCAATGGGGGCGGCGTCGCAACGCCGGCACCGCCGAGTAGCCCCACCACCATCAGCCGCGCAAGGCGCCGTCCCTTCCTGTGCCCAATCATGGGGCGAACCGCTCGTTGGAACCACGAATGCGTGATCATTACTCCAGCTTCCAAGTGAATTTGAAGGTGAACCACATCGGCTGCGGCTTGCCGTCGACGGTGCCGGGAACGAAATGGTAATTCGCCCTGACGCCGGCGAGCGCGGCCTGATCGAGCCGGTCATAGCCGCTCGACTGCAGGAGCTTGGCATCGAGCACTCTGCCATCGACGCCGACCAGCACCTCGATCACAGAAGTGCCCTGCTCGCCCAAGCGTCGCGACGCGGCCGGGTATTCCGGCTGTTGGCTGCGCTGCATGTCGAGTCGCGGCGTGACGCGCACGGGGACCGCAACCGGCGGCGGCGCGGCCGGCTTCGTCGGCGTCACCACCCTGATCGCCGTGCTCTTCGGCGGTGGCGGCCGCGGCGCCGCGATATGCACCTCGGGCGGCGGCACGAAGGCCGGCGGGGGCGGCGCCAGTTGCGGTGACGGCGGAGCCGGCGCTTCGGTTGGTGGTGGCGGCGTCGTCTCGATATGCACCTCGGGCGGAAGCACAAAGGTCGGCAGGGGCGGTGCCAGTTGCGGTGATGGCGGGGGCGGTGCTTCGGGTGGTAGCAGCGGCGGCGTCTCAATATGCACTTCGGGCGGCGCCTCAAGTGCCGCCGGCGAGAGCGGCGCCATTTGCGGTGACGGCGGAGGCGGAGCTTCGGGTGACGGCGGCTTGGCCTCCTCGATGATCCTGGTCTCTATCGGCGCGCGCGCCACCTCGATCGCATGATAGTCGAGGCCGGTCACCAGCGCGTAAATCAGGAGCGCGTGCAGCAGGACGACGAAGGCGATCCCGACGAGCCGAGTAACGGGCGTCTGAGGCTCTGAATACGCCATCAGCACTCCTTGGTGATCGCGGCATAGATCGTGCGTCGGACGCCGAAGGCGAGAGCGAAGACGCCTATGCCGGTCTGGCTCCGCGGCAGATCGGCCTCGTCAAGCAGATTGATGACGTCAGCGCGCAGGGTGATCGGTCTGGCATCCTCGAAGCGGTGCGCGACGCCGAGATTGACCTGCTCAGAAGTCGTGTCTGTCACGACGCGAAGCAAGACGGATGTCACGTCCACTCCCCGTTCTCCGCTACCCAGGAATTCCCGACCTCTCAGGCACATTTCAATACCAGTGAGGGATGGGTTTCCAGTGTCGCGAGCCTACGTATTTCGTCCGGTGGGTATCCCGGCATCGT
>JASHUO010000282.1 GCA_030039975.1 Alphaproteobacteria bacterium | reverse complement strand
TTGTCGACGTCGGCGACGTAGAGCGCGCCGTCGTGGAAGGCCACACCGGTCGGCACTCTGAACTTCGACAGGATGGTGTGCGCCACCTTCTTGCCGCCGACGTCGGTGATCGCGTAGACGTTGCCCGCGTCGAACCATGACCCGACGAACAAGGTGCCCTTGTCGCCCCAGGCCATCTGCCGCGCCTCGGGAACATTCGCGGCATAGACGCTGATCTTGAAGCCGGGCGCCATCTTGATCTTCTTGAGGTTCTCCTCGAGCTGCGCCAGCGTCGCCGGGGTCGGCGGATTGGCCTGCGGCGTCAACCCCTTTTGCTGCTGCGTCTCGTCGCCGAGGAACCAGTCCGCCGGCGGGTTGCTCCAGAAAGTCTTGCTGTTGGAATCATAGTGCTTGAGCTGCTGCTGCGCTGATGCTCCAGCCGTCAACGCGAGCAGCGTTGCGGCGGCGATCCCCGCGAGTCTCAACTTGTCCGTCATAGTGCGTTTCCTCCTCCCGTTGCAGCCCGTCGAGCGCGGCGGCTTCCGCCTTGACCTCACATTGATTCGGTTGCTCTTCAAATCCACCACAACCGAGCCGTCGACAGGTTGCTGGCCGATTCTGCCCGACCCCGCCGCGCATAAACACGGAACAGCTTCCTATTTTATCGAGGAATTTTTCCCGATTTGCCCAAGACCTTTGACCTCCCCGCGAGCGCTTGGAACGGCTTACTCGAACACTTTAGCGTTGCTCTCGGACGCGATTCCGCTCTCAATAGAGAGGCGGATTAGTTCAGCGGTCCGTTGCACGCCGAGCTTCGCCTTGATCCCGCTGCAGGTATTGGCGATGGTCTTGTAGCTGAGCCCAACCGTGTCCGCGATCTGGCGCAGACTGCGGCCCTCGCCGAGGAGACGGAGGATCTCGAGCTCGCGCCGCGACAATTCGGCGAGGGGGGTGGCGGGCGGGCGCAAGGCGAAGAAGGCGACCTCCTGCGCCAGAGACGGCTCCAGATAGCGTTGCCCCGCCCCGACGCGGCGGATGGCATCGAGAATATCATCCGGCGCCGCGTTCTTCGCGACATAGCCGGTGGCGCCCGCCTGCAGCGCCCGCATCGCATAGAGCGGGTCGTCATGCATGCTGAGGACGAGGATGCGCTGGCCGGGATGCTCGAGCTGCAACCGCTTGATCA
Source organism: Alphaproteobacteria bacterium (assembly GCA_030039975.1). Classification (GTDB taxonomy): domain Bacteria; phylum Pseudomonadota; class Alphaproteobacteria; order ATCC43930; family CGMCC-115725; genus DAHUYF01. Next base: position 1,726 of record JASHUO010000282.1, on the reverse strand, counting down.
CCTCGAGCCCGCCGAGCCCTGGCAGATTGAGATCGAGGATCACCAGGTCCGGCCGCTCGTCCCGGCACAGCACGAGCGCCTCTTTGCCGCTGGCCACCTCGCGCAGCGCCATGCCGGGCTCGCCCACGAGCAGCCGCCGCAGGCCGGCGCGCACGATCGGATGATCATCGACGACGAGGATCTTCATGCGGCCACCTGCAGCGCCAGCGGCAGCTCCGCCGTCACGACAAGACCGGCGCCGCCGGGACCGCCGGCGACGCTGAGCTTGCCGCCCATCGCGCGCACCCGCTCGCCCATGCCGAGCAGGCCATAGCCGAGCCCGGCGCCGCTCGGCATGCCCTCGCCGTCATCGCTGACCGTGACGCGCAGCCGGCCGCCTTCCTCCGCGTCCGTCTCATGCGCAATCCGGATCTCGACCCTGCCGGGCCGGCCATGGCGCAGCGCGTTGCTGAGGCATTCCTGCACGATGCGATAGATCGTCGTCTCCATCAGCTCGCTGCCGCCTTCCGCTTCCGGCGCGATCCTCAGCCTGAACTCGACCGCCGGATGGCGCCGCTGCCAGAAATCGACGAGATGGGTGATCGCCTCGATCAGCCCGAACTCGGCAAGGCCGATCGGACGCAGCCGGCCGAGCATGCTCTTCACCTGCCGCTGCAGATGCGCGACTGCTTCGCCGATCGCCTCGACATGCCCCGCGATCAGGGACACGCGACCCGCTTCGGCATGGCGGCGGATATTGGCGGCATCGAGGTTGATGGCGAAGAGGAACGGGCCGACCTCGTCGTGGAGATCGCGGGCGAGCTCGCTGCGCTCCTGCTCCTGCAGCCCCAGCAGCTGCTGATTCAACCGGCGGTTCTCGGCGCTCATCTCGGCGAGCTGGGCGGCCATGCGGTTGAAACTGTCGCGCAGCCGCGACAGCTCCGGCGGCAGCGCGCCCTCGAGGCGGACGCTGTAATCGCCGCCGCCGACGCGCGCGAGCCCGCCGGCCATGCGGTCGAGCGGGCGCAGCGCACGACCGATGAAGACATAGATCAGCAGCACGGTGGGCAGCGAGAACAAGGCGAGGATGAGCGAGCTGTCGCCGAACTCGTTCCAGACCTCGAGGATCTCATTGTGCGGCACCGTCTCGAGCGTAATCACGCCATAGTCGCGGCCGCCGATCAGCAGGGGCACGCGCGCGCTGCTCGGCGGCACTGCCATCAGGCGCACGAACCAGGACGGCGCGCGGGAAAGCGGCGCCGCGTCGGCCGCCGGCAGTGTCACCTCGCTCCCCTTCCCCTCGAGCGAGACGCGCAAATGGCGATTGCCGCGGAAGGACGCGACGAGGCGCTGCAGCTCGCGCTCGGGATGCTGATCGGGATCGAGACCGGCCACTGACGCGGCGATCGTCTGCTGCGCCACCGCAAGCGCCGCCCGCATCTCGCGCTCGATCGAGCGTGACGCGCTGATACACGCCACCGTGCCACCCAGCCCCAGGCTCACGGCAAAAATCAGCGCCACCAGCCCGATGAGCCGGAGGCGCAGCGAAAGTGCGCTCCCCCACGGATTGCGTCCGGCGCCGCGCACGCCTCCTCCCCGCCTTATTGTTTCTGGAGACTAGGATGCCACAGCGTGGGCCGGATGCCGAATGGGAAAATTCCCGGGGAATTCGGCACCTCGTGCCATGGTCAGGCCGCGCCGATCATCAGCATCGACAGGGCGAAAATCTCTTCTGGAACGATGCCGG
>JASHUO010000281.1 GCA_030039975.1 Alphaproteobacteria bacterium | reverse complement strand
TTGTCGGCGCCGGCGCCGCGCGAGGTGAGACCGAGATCCTGAATCCCGGTCAGCATGTCGATGGCGTGCGCCGCGCCGATCTCGCGGATCTGCAGATTGGCGCGTGTCGTCACATCGGCATAGCCGCCGCCGAAGCGGAGCGCGAGATCGGCAAGGCCGCGGAATTGCGGCGCGGTGAGGATGCCGTTCGGCATGCGCAGCCGACACATGAAGGCGTTCTGCGCCGGGGCGACGTAGAAGAGGCCGTGGAACTTGTGGCGGAAGACGTCGAGGCCTTTGGGGAAGCGGCCGGAAGCGGCGTTCTCGCGCATCGCGTCCCAGAGGTCGAGCGGCTCCTGCTCGCGCTTTGCCTGTTCCTCGGGCACGAGCTTGCCGCCGGCGGCGATGACGCGATCCTGCGCCGCCCGACGGATATCGACCGGCCCCGGCGCAGCGGATGGCGCGGCGGCCACCCCCTGTGCCGCGCGCCGCGCCATCACACCGCCCAGAAACCCTTCGAGATACTGTTTCTGCTCCTCGGTAAAGCCGAGATCGGAACTCATTGCCCAACTACCTTGCCATCGGTTCCCGAAGCAAGCCCAATGCCAGCAGCTTCGGAATCCCGGAAACACCAAGCCCGCCAAGGCATTATGCGGCGCCGCAGGGCCTGCCGGAGGGACGCATGCCGAGGCAGTGCCTGTTCTTGGGGCGGGCCTCGATCACGGCTGCATTGATTTTGCGCAGCTGCCCCTCTGCCTAGAAATCGGTCAGCGCTCCGCGGCAAATTGAGCAGAGGCATCCGCCGGCCGGAGCCATGCGGCGGGATCCCGAGCTTCGGTCGATGGCACGGTTCTTGCGGAAATCCGCGCCGGAGACAGAGGGAGTCGCGGATGTACCTCGAGACGGTCGACCACTTCGCCGAGGTCGCGGAGAAGCGCAGCGGCTTCCTGAGGCGCTCGCCGCTGGGCTTCTGGATCAGCGCGATGATGGCCGGCGCCTATGTCGGGCTCGGCATCATTCTGATCTTCAGCGTCGGCTCGGATGTCGATCCGGCCTATCGCCCGCTGATCATGGGCGCCTCCTTCGGCATCGCCCTCACCCTCGTCATCTTCGCCGGCTCCGATCTTTTCACCGGCCACACCATGTTCATGCCGCTGGGGCTGCTGCGCCGGCGCGTCGGCTGGGGCGAGTTGCTCTCCTGCTGGGCCGTCTCCTGGCTCGGCAATCTGGCGGGCGCGGCGCTGCTCGCCGTGATCTTCGTCATCGGCGGCGGCGGGCTGGTGCTGCATGCGAAGAGCGGCCTCATCATGACCGTGGCCGCGGCCAAGATGACGGCGCCGGCGCTCATGCTCTTCGCCCGCGCCGTCCTCTGCAACTGGCTGGTCTGCCTCGCGATCTGGATGTCGGCGCGGATGAGCAGCGACGCCGCCAAATGCATCGCCATCTTCTGGTGCCTCTTCGCCTTCATCGGCAGCGGCTATGAGCATTCGGTCGCCAATATGACCTTGCTCGCCATCGCGCTGATGGGCGAGCATCCCGACACCGTCTCGATCGCGGGCCTGGTGCACAATCTGCTCTGGGTGACGCTCGGCAACATCGTCAGCGGCGCCGGCATCATGGGCGTCGGCTATTGGGTGATGTCGCGGCCGAGCGTGCCGCAGCCGATGCTCGTCCGCGCCCAGGACGCCGCGGCCGGAGACTGACGGGGTTTTTCGCGTTCCTTTCGCGTTGGGGGGTGGGGGGCTATTCTCCCGGCGGGCACGTCGCCCGCCGGGAGGACAGCTTTGACCGCCGGATTCCGCCTGCTCGCCCTCGATCACGTGGTGCTGCGCACGGCCGATCTCGCGCGTGCGCAAGCCTTCTATTGCGAGGTGCTCGGCTGCACCGTCGAGAAATGGCAGGAGCCGCTCGGCCTGTTGCAGCTGCGCGCCGGCGCTTCGCTGATCGACCTCGTCACGCTCGAGGGTCCGCTCGGCCGCGCCGGCGGCGCAGCGGCGGGGCGCGAGGGGCGCAACCTCGACCATTTCTGCCTGCGCATCGCGCCCTTCGACGCCGCTTCGCTCCGCGCCCATCTCGCCGCGCACGGCATCGCCGCCGGCGAGGTGGCGCAGCGCTACGGCGCCGAAGGCAGCGGCCCGTCGCTCTATATCAGCGACCCCGACGGTAACGTCGTCGAGCTCAAAGGCCCGCCGCAGCCATGACGCACCGCTAACCGGAGAGAAGCCGCCATGCTGCGCAGCTTCAGCGACCATGCCGCCAATGAGCGGACCTTTCTCGCCTGGATCCGCACCGGTATCGCCGTGCTGGGCTTCGGCTTCGTCATCGAGAAATTCAACGTCTTCCTGCTCGCCATCGTGTCGACCGCGTCGACGCGGCCGGACCTCATGAACCATCTCGAGCGGCTCGCCGGACCGCTCGGCCGCGACGAGGGGCTGGCGCTGATGATCGTCGGCGTGCTCATCATGCTGATCGGCGGCGTGCGCTATATTCGCACCGACCGGCTGATCGACGATCCCGAGTTGCGCGCCGAGGGCAGCGGGCGCATAGAGGTGGTGACCGCCGCCGGGCTGGCATTGCTCGCCTCGGCCTTCTGTGTCTATCTCGTCCTCAGCTGAGCCACCCCTGACCGATGACGTCTGATTCCTCCGATCGCCCGCCGCGCGGCCGCCCGCTGCACGAGATCGAGACCTGGATCTTCGATCTCGACAACACGCTTTACCCCTCGCGCTGCAATCTCTTCGCCGAGGCCGAGGCGCGCATGGCGGAGTTCATCGTCCATGAGCTCGGCCTCGCCCTCACCGTCGAGGACGCGCATGCGCTGCGCCGCCGCTTCTTTCTCGATCACGGCACCACCTTGCGCGGCCTGATGCTCGAGCACGGCATCGAGCCCAAGCGCTTCCTCGATTATGTCCATGAGATCGATCTGTCGCCGGTGCCACCCGACCCGGTGCTGGTCGAGGCGATCGCGGCGCTGCCCGGGCGCAAGCTCATTTTCACCAACGGCACCGAGGATTATGCCGAGCGCGTCATCGCCCGCATCGGCCTGACCGGGCATTTCCTCGCCATCCACGACATCATCGCCTGCGACTACCTGCCGAAGCCCGATCCCAGCGGCTATGCCGCGCTGATCGCGCGGCACGGGGTCGAGCCGGGGACGGCGCTGATGGTCGAGGACATGGCGCGCAATCTGGTGCCAGCGGCGGCGCTCGGCATGACCACCGCCTGGGTGGAGACGCCCAAGGACTGGGCGCGCGAGGGCGCCAGTCCGGACGACATCCACCATGTGATCGACGACCTGGCGCCGTGGCTCAGGGCGGCGCTACGGGGTGGGTAGGATAGCTGTCAGCTGTCAGCCCTCAGCCCTCAGCCAAGATCAGCCGAGAAGGGAATCCCCTCCCCCCTTGAGGGGGAGGGTCAGGGAGGGGGGT
>JASHUO010000280.1 GCA_030039975.1 Alphaproteobacteria bacterium | reverse complement strand
GACCAGCCGAGCCCCGTTGCGCAGAAGCTGATCGCGAATGGCGCCGATTTCGTACTTGGGAAAGAGCAGGCCGTCAGCGGGCGTGGTGTCAAGGTACGTCGTGTCGACATAAACCTTGGTGTCCGCGGGCAAACTCGGTTCGAGCTTCGCAACGGCGTTGTCGATCGCCGTCGAAATCAATAATTGCTCGGTCGCGGTTTGTGACGGTTCGGTCAAACGCGTTGTCGTGCACGCGCCGAGGGCCGCCAATAAGATCATAGCCGCTAAAGCGCGCGTCATCAGGGGCTAAACACGATCGTCGAACGAAAGTTGCGGAAGCTCATTTATGCCACGGCGCGCGGCGCGCGCCTGTCGAGGACGCACGGGCATTCATCCCAGCATTAGAAAATTCACCCGCTCTTTCGCGGGAATGACGGCAAGAGAAGCCAGCGCTTCGCCCGGAACGGACCGCGTTCTAACCTAACCCCGCCCCCCTCAAGCGCCGAGGCCGAGCACGTCGCGCATGCTGTAGAGCCCGGGTTTGCGGCCTGCGACCCAGCGGGCGGCGCGCATGGCGCCGCGGGCGAAGAGGCGGCGGCTGGCGGCGCGGTGGGTGAGCTCGAGCCGTTCGCCTTCGCCGGCAAACACCACAATGTGGTCGCCGACGACATCGCCGCCGCGCAAACTGGCAAAGCCGATATCGCCCGGCTTGCGCGGACCGATATGGCCGTCGCGCACGCGCTGGCTATGGCCGGCGAGATCGATGCCGCGGCCTTCCGCCGCAGCGCGGCCCAGCGCCAGCGCCGTGCCGGAGGGGGCGTCGACCTTGTGCTTGTGGTGCATCTCCAGGATCTCGATGTCGTAATCCTCGCCCAGGAGCCGCGCCGTCATGCGGACGAGATCCTGCAGCAGGGTCACGGCCGGGCTCATATTGGCCGCCCAGACGATGGGGGCGCGCTTGGCCGCGGCCTCGACCACCGCCGTCTCGGCCGCGCCGAGCCCGGTGGTGCCGAGCACCAGCGCGGTGCCGTGCTCGGCGCAGAGCCGGGCATGCCCTACGGCCGCCGCCGGCGCAGTGAAGTCGATGACGACATCGGCGCCGGCGACGAGCGCCGCCGCATCCGCACTCGCCAATAGCCCGACCGGGCCGATGCCGGCCAGCTCGCCGATATCGCGGCCGAGCAGCGTACTGCCCGCCGCCTCGCTGCCGCCGGCGAGCGCCAGCCCCGGCGTCTCCCGCACTTCCGCCACCAGCATCCGTCCCATGCGGCCGCCGCAGCCGGTGACGCCGACGCGAATGTCAGCCATGATCCGCCCCTTTGTCTGAGGAGCGACCGTTAGCCGCGCCGCGCGCAAATGACAAGCGCCCTTCCGCGGCCGGGCGAATTCCATTACACCCGCCCCCATGGCCCTGCTGCGCTCCGCCGCCACGGTCGGCGGCTATACCATGGTGAGCCGCGTCTTGGGCTTCGTGCGCGAGATGCTGGTGGCGGCCTTTCTCGGCGCCAGCCCGATCTCCGACGCGTTCTTCGTCGCGCTGCGGCTGCCCAACATGTTCCGCAGCCTGTTCGCCGAAGGCGCGTTCAGCGCCGCTTTCGTGCCGCTGTTTGCCGGCAAGGTCGCGCGCGAAGGCCATGAGGCGGCGCGGCGCTTTGCCGAGGATGCGCTCGCCGTGCTGCTCACGGTCCTGCTCGTCTTCCTGCTGCTGGGCGAAATGCTGACGCCGTTCATCCTCGACGTGATTGCGCCCGGCTTCCGCGCCGAGCCGGAGAAATTCAAGCTCGCCGTCCAGCTCACCCGCATCATGTTCCCCTATCTGCTGTTCATCTCGCTGACGGCGCTGCAAGGCGGCGTGCTCAACTCGCTCGAGCGCTTTGCCGCCATGGCCTTCACGCCGGTGCTGCTCAACCTCTTCCTCATCGCCGTGCTGGTCGGCGTGCGGCCGCTGAGGGGCGATGATCTCGCCTGGGCGGTGGCGGCGGCCGGGTTCGCGCAATTCCTCTGGCTCACCTACTCCTGCTGGCAGGCGGGGATGCCGCTGTCGCTGCCATGGCCGCGGCTGACGCCGGAGGTAAAGCGGCTGCTGCGCATCATGCTGCCGGGCGTGTTCGGCGCCGGCGTGCTGCAGATCAATCTCGTGGTGTCGACGGCGATGGCATCGCTGCTGCCGACCGGCGCCGTCTCCTATCTCAACTACGCCGACCGGCTGAACCAGCTGCCGCTGGCCGTGCTCGGCATCGCCGTCGGCACCGCGATCCTGCCGCCGCTGTCGCGCCAGGTGCGGCTCGGCGATGATGCCGGCGCGATCACGACGCAGAATCGCGGGCTCGAGCTGGCGCTGCTGCTGACCGTGCCGGCGGCGATCGGCCTGGCCATCGCGGCGGAGCCGATCCTCGCCGTGCTGTTCCAGCATGGCAGGTTCACCGCCTTCGATACCGCGGCGACTGCGCCGGCGCTCGGCGCCTATGCGGCGGGGCTCCCCGCCTTCGTCATGGTCAAGGTGATGGCGCCCGGCTATTTCGCGCGCCAGAACACGAAGACGCCAGTGAAGATCGGCGCAGCGACGATGGCGGTGAACGTGGTGCTGACCTTGGGCCTCGGCTGGCTGCTGGCGCAGACCGGCATCGCCCTGGCGCTGTCGATCGCCGGCTGGCTCAATGCGCTGCTGCTCATCGCCGTGCTCAACCGCCGCGGCCAATTCGCGCTCGACCGGCGGATGCGGCGCGCGCTGCCGCGCATCCTCTTGGCGGGGTTCGGCATGGGCGTGCTGCTGCTGGTGCTGCGCTGGCTGCTCGCCGACGCGCTGGCCGCGCGGTTTGCGGTGAAGCTGGCGGCGCTGGCGGGCCTCGTCGGCGGCGGGTTGCTCGGCTTCGCGCTGCTGGCGCTGCTCTTCGGCGCCGCCGATCTCGGCGAGCTGCGGCGACGCTTCCGGCGGCTGGCGGCTTGACCGGGATCGGCGGCACGGCGATAACCCGTTGCCATGAACCGCATCTTCTCGGGCATTCAGCCCACTGGCAATCTGCATCTCGGCAATT
>JASHUO010000279.1 GCA_030039975.1 Alphaproteobacteria bacterium | reverse complement strand
GGAGCACCCGATAGACGGCGATCATCATAAGGTCATTGCATTGGACGCGGCAGTGGGCCAGAGTTTTTTCGGAAACGTCCTTGGCCCAATAGGCAGCGACATTCTCTTGCTGCAGCTGGCGAGGTTCTTTGAGCGGAGCGCGCCATGGTCGTTTCCGTTTCACCGACGTCTCTAAACGCTCTCCAGACACTAGGTTCGATCGTGACGCCGATCGGAAGAAGGCGCGCTTGCCACCTCCCGTTGCGCCGGCCAAAATCAGCGGAACCGTCCAGGGGAGGGAGAATGCCGAGCCTCGCTTTTGCCGCGCCAGCCACACTCGAGGATGCCGTGCGCACGCTCAGCGGCGCGGCGGGGGTGGCGGAGCCGCTCTCGGGCGGCACTGACCTGCTGGTGCAGCTCCGCACCGGGCGGGCAAAGCCCGACCTCATCGTCGACATGAAGCGCATCCCCGGGATGATCGGTGTCCGCGAGGAGGGCGGCGGCTTCATCATCGGCGCCGCCACGCCGAGCGCCCAGCTCGGCGAGCATCCCAATCTAAAGAAGACATGGCCGGGAGTCGTTGAGGCGGCAAAACTCATCGGCTCGACCCAGATCCAGGGACGCGCCACGCTTGCGGGCAATCTCTGCAATGCCTCGCCGGCGGCCGATAGCGTCCCAGCCATGATCGCAGCGCGCGTCACCTGCGTCATCATGGGGCCGGGCGGCCGGCGCGAGGCGCCGGTCGAGACGATCTGCACCGGGCCGGGCAGGACGTCGCTGGCACGGGGCGAGATCATCGTCGCCTTCAAGCTGCCGCCGCGGCCGCAGCGCTCGGGCGACGCCTATTTGCGTTTCATTCCGCGCACAGAGATGGATATCGCCGTAGCCGGCTGCGGCGTCAACGTGACGCTCGATGGGAGCGGCGTCTGCCGCGAGGCGCGCGTAGCGTTGGGCGCGGTGGCGCCAACGGCCTTGCTGGTGCCCGAGGCGGCGGACGCGCTCATCGGGCGGACGCTTGACGATGCCGCTCTCCAGGCGCTCGACGCCGCGGCGCGGCGGGCATGCAGGCCCATCGACGACAAGCGCGGCACGATCGATTATCGCATCAAGGTCGCGGGCGTTCTCGCCCGCCGCGCCGCCGCCGTCGCCTTCGCGCGCGCCGGAGCTACAGCATGAGCAAGCATCACGTGTCCGCCACGGTCAACGGCGAGCCGGTCGAGTTCCTGTGCGAGCCGCAGGAGACGCTGCTCGACGTGCTGCGCGACCGCCTCAACCTCACCGGCAGCAAGGAAGGCTGCGGCTCCGGCGATTGCGGCGCGTGCAGTGTCATTGTCGACGGCCGGCTCCTCTGCTCGTGCCTCATTCTGGGCGCCGAGGCGGAAGGCCGTGCGATCGAAACGATCGAGGGCCTGGCGCAAGGCGACAAACTCCATCCGCTGCAGCAGCGCTTCCTCGAGCATGCAGCGCTGCAGTGTGGCTTCTGTACCCCGGGCTTTCTCGTGGCGGCGAAGGCGCTGCTCGACTGCAACCCCGACCCGACGGAGAGCGAGGCGCGCTTCTGGCTCGCCGGCAATCTGTGTCGATGTACGGGCTACGACAAGATCATCCGCGCCGTGCTCGACGCGGCCGCGGATCTCCGCAAGGCAAAAGGAGACGCCCGTCATGGCCTATGAGACGCTGAGAGTCGTCGGCACGCGGCCCATCCGCCCAGACGGCGTCGACAAGGTAACGGGACGTGCCCAATTCGGCGCCGACATGACCATGTCGGGCCAGCTCGTCGGCAAGATGAAGCGGAGCCCCCACGCTCATGCGCGGATCCTGGGCATCGACGCGACGAAGGCGCTGGCGCTCCCCGGCGTCAAAGCCGTGGTCACATCCGCCGACTTCCCGGAGATCCCCGACGAAATGGCCTTCGTCGGCGAAGGGCCGATGAACTTCCGCGATCTCTCCTGCAATTGCATGGCGCGCGACAAGGCGCTTTACGAGGGCCATGCGGTGGCCGCGGTCGCCGCCACCACGGCAGCGATCGCCGAGGAGGCGGTGGCGCTTATCGAGGTCAGCTATGAGGTGCTGCCACATGTGATCGACGTCGAAGCGGCGATGGCAGAGGACGCGCCGCTCCTCCATCCGCGCATGATCACGCAGGGCGTCTCGCCAGCGCCCACGAAGCCTTCGAATATCGCCAAGAAGATCGTCTTCGCGCTGGGCGACGTCGCCCAGGGCTTCGCCGAGGCCGAGGCGATCGTCGAGCGCAAATACACGACGAAGCCCGTTCATCAGGCCTATATCGAGCCTCATGCTTGCATCGCCGCGGCGGGAAGCGACGGCCAGGCGCAGATCTTCAGCAGCAGCCAAGGGCAGTTCATGGTGCGCGCCTACGCGGCGAAGCTTTTAGGCATGGACATCGCCAGCATCCGCGTGACGCCGGCGGAGATCGGCGGCGGATTCGGCGGCAAGACGCTCGTCTATCTCGAGCCGGTGGCGCTCGCACTCTCGCGGAAATGCGGCCGCCCGGTGAAGATGGTGATGAGCCGCGAGGAAGTGTTCAAGGCGACCGGGCCGACCTCGGGCGGCACCGTCTCGGTCAAGATCGGCGCCAAGAAGGACGGCACGATCACCGCCGCCGAGGCGGTCCTCAAGTATCAGGCGGGCGCATTTGCCGGCTCGCCGGTAGGACCGGGGTGCATGGCGGCCTTCGCCATGTACGACCTCAAGAACGTCACCATCACCGGCTATGACGTGGTGAGCAATCGACCGAAGGTCGCGGCCTATCGCGCGCCCGGGGCGCCGATCTCGACCTTCGGCGTCGAGAGCTGCGTCGACGAGCTCGCGCGCAAGATCGGCATGGACCCGATTGCCTTCCGCGCCAAGAACGCCGCCAAGAACGGCACCAAGGCGGCCTACGGGCCGACCTTCCGCGACATCGGTTACGCCGAGACCCTGGAGGCGGCGCGCAAGCACCCGCACTATCAGAGCCCGCTCGGCAAGAACCAGGGACGGGGCGTCGCCTCGGGCTTCTGGTTCAACATCGGCGGCGAGTCGAGCGCGGCGGTGAATATCAACGAGGACGGCACCGCCGTCGTCGTCGAGGGCAATCCCGACATCGGCGGCTCGCGCGCCGCGCTCGCGATGATGGCGGCGGAGGTGCTGGGCATTCCGGTCGAGCGGGTGCGGCCCGTCGTCGCCGACACCAGCGCCATCGGCTACAATTTCTTGACCGGGGGCAGCCGCGTTACCTTCGCGAGCGGCATGGCGGTGGTGCAGGCGGCGGAGCAGGCCGTGGCCGAGCTCCGCAAGCGCGCCGCCATCAGCTGGGACATTCCCGTGGACGACGTCGCCTGGGCCGACGGCAAGGCGCATGCGACGGGGGCCAGCGTCGGCAAGTTCCAGCCGCTGAGCCTCGCCGACATCGCCCTCAAATCGGCGCGCACCGGCGGACCCATCGGCGGCAAGGCGCAGATCAACGCCCAGGGCGCGGCACCCGGCTACGGCACGCACATCTGCGACGTCGAGGTCGACCTCGAGACCGGCCATGTGACGATCCTGCGCTACACCGCGGTGCAGGATGTCGGCCGCGCCGTCCATCCGAGCTATGTCGAAGGCCAGATTCAGGGCGGCGTCGCGCAAGGGATTGGCTGGGCGCTCAACGAGGAATACATCTACGACAAGGACGGGCGCCTCGAGAATCCGGGCTTCCTCGACTACCGCGTGCCGGTATGCTCCGACCTGCCAATGATCGAGGCGGTCGTCGTCGAGGTGCCGAACCCGCGCCATCCCTTCGGTGTCAAGGGCGTGGGCGAGGTGCCGATCGTCCCGCCCATGGCCGCGGTGGCGAACGCAATCTGCGACGCCATCGGGGTGCGCATGCCCGATCTGCCGATCTCGCCGCCGCGGCTGCGCGCCGCGATCGACCGCCGCGCGGAGGCAGCGGAGTAGCGGCGATGCCGCGCATCAACATCGCCGGCAACGCCGTGAAGCGCTTCACCCATGGCGAGACCGCGCTCGATGTCGAGGCCGACACTTTCCTCCGCCTCATCCTCGAGCTCGACCAGCGCTTTCCCGGCTTGGGGCGGCAAATCGAGGAGAGCATGGCGATTGCCATCGACGGCGAGATCTATCAGGACGCTTACCATGCGCCGCTGAAGCCTGGGAGCGAGATCTGGCTGATCCCGAAGATCGCCGGCGGCTGATCGGGAGATTGCCGAATGAAGGCCCTGACGGAGGAACGGGTCGCGTCATATCGCGCCTATGTACGGCACCCGGCCTAAACAAAGCCTCGCCGCGGTGGACAAAATCGGCCGCTACGCGATTGCTACCAACGGAGGAGCGGCCGTCGGGGCGCTCGAGCCGCTTACCGGATCGACGGCATCGGCATCATCGCGCTCAAAGGCGGCACCGGCGGCGGCGCTTCGTCCGGCTCCATCGGGGGGGCTGGCCTCGAGGCGACCGAGACCATCGCTGCCGGCATCGGCGCCACCACAACGGCCGCCCGGCGCGGCGCGTCCCGGCGCTCGTGCGGTCCGGCGAGAACGATGGCTGTTCCGGCGAGGGCGACGGCCGCGACGCAAGCCGCCGCCGCGAGCGGTCTCAAGCCTCGGCGCGCGGCGTCCGGCGACAAAGGCGCGTTCGAATGTTCCAAGAGGGCGGGAAGTCGGTCCCCCGATATTGAGGCCGACAGCTCAAGCTGCAGGACCGTTTCCGGCGCGGCAAGCGCTGATGCGGCTGGCGCAGTTTTCGCGGAACGCATCGACGCGCACCGCGCCGCTCTCGTCGGATCATCCGGAAGCTCAGTCGCGCGGGGCTGCACGAGCGCCTGCGCAGCAAGCCGGTCAGCCGAAGCGAGGTCGTCCCCGGCTTCGACTGCGATCTCAGCGAGCGCCGCGTCGGAAAGCGCATCCTTGGGAAGGCCGGCCTGCGTGAGTCGCCAGCGAAGGTAGTCGGGGATCTCGTCGGAGGTTGGGCGAGTGAACGCCACGCGGCCGACGACTGAGGAGGTGACGAATCCGAGACCGTCGCGCTGGGGCAGGCGCGAGGACCCCAGCAGCAGCACGGGCAGCGGGGCTTGCGGCGCGTCCTTGGCGAAGCGGTCGATCTGGTCGAAGACGTAGTCGTCGAGCGCGTCGGCGTCTTCGACGAGGAGCACCGAGGCGGTGCCGCCTTTGGCGTCGGCGGCGAGGCGTTCCTGGACAGACCAATAGCCGCGGCCGTCGTCGCCAAGGCCCAGATCGTTCGCATAGCGCTGCATCAGGTCGTAGAAGGAAATGCCGGGTTCGGCGCGGGCGACGCCGGCCCGCATGGGCCCACCCCCGACGAGTCTCGCTTTGAGGCGCGCGCCGTCTGGCGCGGGGTCGGCGGTGACGAAAATCAGGCCGCGCCGGCGCGCGAATAAGACGCGCAGATCCGCCGCCACGCGGCGGTAGTGGGCATCAGTCTCGAAGTAGCGCGTCCGCGGGGCGGCATCGCCGAACGGATCGGCCCCGCGCTCGACAAGAGCGGTCATGGTCGGGCCCCTGGCTTGCGTTCAGGACCTGCGCTTATTGAGCCTGAAGCGTTAACGATCTCCCCAACTGCGCCGCCGGCGGCGCAACAGATTTGCGCGCTCTCCAATAAGTCGAGGGAGTCACGGCTCGCGCGCCTTCGGGTCGAGAACGAGGGATTTTCCGGGAGGTGATTGGCGAGCGGTGGAACCGACGTGACATAGCGAGCACGCGGGCACCGCGCACCTTGCATTTCTGATCAAGCATGCGTGCATGAATTGAGCCTGCCTTCCCCGCATTAATGCGCTGCGATATGTTTGGTCGGCCCAGGCACTCTCGATGGGGGAGTGTATAGCGGGGGGAGCGGGCGTGGCGTCCACTTTGGTCGGCAAACAGGCAGTCGTGATCGGCGCCGGCATCGGTGGACTCACCGCCGCCGGTGCGCTCGCCCCGCACTTCGAAGAGGTAGCGGTCTTGGAGCGTGACGCGCTGCCCACCGAGCCGGCCCATCGCCCGGGGACGCCGCAGGCGCCGCATGTGCATGCGCTGTTGACCAGCGGCCAGCGCGCGCTCGGCGAGCTCTTCCCCGGCTTCGAGCAGGACCTGGTGCGGGCGGGCGCTGTGCCGCTACGCGCCGGCCTCGACATTCGCGTGGAGCGCCCGGGCTATGATCCCTTCCCGCAGCGCGATCTCGGCTGGGTCGGCTACGCCATCTCGCGGCCAGCCATTGAGTTCGCCGTGCGACGGCGCGTCCAGGGCCTGGCGAACGTCGTCCTGAGGCAACGCTGCCGGGTCCAGGAAATGTTGACGACGGCAGAAGGCACGGCAGTCACCGGCGTGCGCTTCGAGAATGACGACGGCGCGGGCGAGACGCTTGCGGCTGATCTCGTGGTCGACGCCTCCGGGCGCGGCGCCCTCACGCTCGGGCTCCTGCAATCGATCGGCCGGCCGCCGCCGGAAGAGACCACCATTGGCGTCGATTTCAGTTATGGCACCTGCGTCTTTGCCATCCCGAACGACGCCCCGACCGATTGGAAGGGTGTCATGACCTTCGGCCAGGCGCCTCAGAGCGCCCGCGGCGGGTTGATGTTGCCGCTCGAGGGCAACCGCTGGATGGCGAGCTTCGGCGGCTTCCATGGCGATGCACCACCCGGCGATGTCGAGGGTTACCTGACTTATGCGCGGGAGCTGCGGACGCCGACGATCTACAATGCGATCAAGCACGCCACGCGGCTCCGCGAGGTCGTACGCTACCGCTTCCGCGGCAGCATCTGGCGTCATTTCGAGCGGCTCGACGGCTTCCCGCGCGGGCTCCTGCCCATCGCCGACGCGATCTGTCAATTCAACCCGGTCTACGGCCAAGGCATGAGCGTCGCCGCCCAGGAGGCCTGCCTGCTCGGGACGCTGCTGGCGAGACTGGCGCGGGAGAGCGATCCGCTCGCCACGCTGGCGCCGAGCTTCTTTGCCGAGGTTCCAGCGCTGATCGAGACGCCATGGTCGGTGGCCAACCTGGATTTCATCTATCCGGATACGCGGGGACAGCGCCCGGCGGATTTTGAGGCGACGCTCAAGTTCGGCATGGCCCTGACCCGACTCGCCGCGGAAGATGCCGCCGTGCACAAGCTAACCGCGGAGGTTCAGCACCTATTGAAGCCGCGCAGCGTCTATCGGGATCCGGCGCTGGTGCAGCGCGTGCTGGCGGTAATGGCCAAGATGTAATCCCGACGAGGGGATCGCCGTCACTGCCGCCGATTGCGCGGGGCTGCATCCCGGCGCCCGCCGGTGCCGCAACCGAGGAGCCCGCGGCATCATCGTCTGCGCGGCACCGACCAGTCCCCAAAAGTGTAACAAAGTGTTTCGACAGCGCGCTCTGAAAACGCGCGTTACAACTTCTCTGCAGCGTCGGTCGATTCTTTCAGACTGCGTTAAGTGCCGCACGCGAAATTCGTCACGCAATTTGGAGCGACGCCCACAGGAGACAGGCACTAATGCCGATCATCAGTGTCGACCCGCTGGAGCGAGCCTTACGCATCATCGGGGGACGATGGCGGTTGATGCTCGTCCATTTTTTGCTCGACGGACCTCGACGTTTCAGCGATCTGGAAAAGGATGTGCCAAAGATCTCGCAGCGCATGCTCGCGCTGGATTTACGCAGGCTTGAACAAGCAGGGATCATTGCGCGCAAGGTGCTGAACGAATTTCCGGTCAAAATAGAATATCGGCTTACAGGCACGGGCCTGGCGCTCCGCCCGATTGTCACCGCGTTATATGAGTGGGGAGAAGAGCTGCCCGATAGAGTCTCTGAATTGTTCGGCGAAGCCAATTGCAAATCGTAGGTGGCAATTCTGTGCGCGGCATTTTGTGCCAGGTAGTGCGATTGCTCGTCAAAAGATTCCCCTTACAAATCGTGCGGTATTGGACATTAGCGCCATTTCAGATTCCTGGTTTTGTGGCACGAGGCTTGCTTGATGTTGTGCGGGATTTCTTGCGCAAGAGCTCGCCAATGTCGCCCTCGCCGATCAGTACCAACTACTTCGCGACGTCAAACCTCACCGGCACCAGCGACGGCACAGACCCTTTGCTCAACATCTTCGCGTAGAGCACATCATCATGCGAACCAGGACTTCGAAAGTATTTTCCGAGCGCCGCGAAGGCGACAAGCTCAGGCGGCTTAAAAAAATCCGCGAAAGCTGCCGCGCCAACCTCCGAAGGTGTCCTAATGATCCCGTTTACTTGCATGTCATGGGACTGATCGAATGCAAGCTCGGTCGCCCGCTGGCGGGGATGAAATGGCTCAAGAGGTCGCTCGACGTGCAACCCAACTCCCCCGATGTGTTGTGCCATTATGCGCTGACCCTGATGGAACGGTCGAAATACCCCGAAGCGCTAAGGGCCCTTCATCGTGCCGTGACGATCAATTCAAAGCATGTGGAGTCCTTTTATCACTTGGGTAACGCGCTGAAGATCCTTGGTGACGATGACCGAGCAATGAGAGCCTACATGCGCGTGCTGGCGCTCAACCCGAAACATGCAGAGACGCTGAACAATCTCGGTACGCTTTTGAACGATCAAAAACGCTATGCCGCAGCCATACTATTTTTCCACCGGGCGATTGTCGCGCAGCCCGACTGCCTTATGGCCTATAACAATATCGGCGTGTCACTTGCAGCGCTCAATATGCTCGATGAAGCCCAGCAATTCTATAATCACGCCCTGAAGCAGAAGCCTGATTATCCCGAAGCCTGGAATAATCTCGGGATTATTTTTCGTCTACGCGGCCAGTTTGAGGAAAGCGCGAACTGTTTCCGGAAAGCGCTAACCTTGCGGCCGATTTATGCCGAAGCCCGCAACAATCTCGGCAATGCGCTGAAGGATTGCGGCGAGATGGACGAAGCCATTCTGTCCTATCGACACGCCGTTCAACTTAGAGATACCGGTGACAACCATCACAATCTCGCCCTTGCCCTGATGGCGGCAGGACGCTTGCAGGAGGGCTGGCGCGAATATGAATGGCGCTGGAAAAGCAATCAGCTTGCTTCCGGCTTTCGTTCCTTCGCGCAACCCCTGTGGCAGGGCGAGCTTGCCAAGGGAAAAACGCTTCTCCTTCATGCCGAGCAGGGTTTCGGCGATACGATACAGTTCTGCCGTTATGCGACGCTTGCGGCCGAGCGCGGCTTGCGCATCATTCTTGAAGTGCAGCCGCCGTTGGCCAATCTGATGAAATCTCTGGCCGGCGTCGAAACCGTCATCGCCCGCGGCGAACCTTTACCCCACTTTGATCTGCATTGCCCGTTGTTAAGTCTGCCGTTGGTTTTCGATACGAGCCTTGAGACCGTACCCGCCCGCAATCCATATCTGGCCGCCGCTGATGAAGCCATATCGATATGGCGCGGCCGGCTGGCGGAATATGATGATTGTTTGAAGGTCGGTCTCGTCTGGGCCGGAAAACCCCAGCGCCATACGCCGGATCTGGCCGCCACGGATCGCAGACGCTCCATGCCGCCCGAGTATTTAACGCCGCTCGCGGATTTGGAGGACACACGGTTTTTCAGCTTGCAGAAGGCAGGACCAGCGGCACCGGCGGCGCTGCGGTTTGTCGACCATATGGATCAATGCCGTGACTTTGCGGATACAGCCGCGCTTATCGCCAATCTCGATCTGGTGATCAGCGTCGATACGGCGGTCGCTCACCTCGCCGCTGCGATCGGCAAGCCCGTCTGGCTGCTTAATCGTTTCGATACCTGCTGGCGCTGGCTGCGAGACCGCGAAGACAGTCCCTGGTATCCAAGTTTGCGCATCTTCCGCCAGCCGCGTCCGGGTGCATGGGAAAGCGTCGTCGCCCGTGTCCGCGAGGCGTTAATTGACAAATTAAGCATCATCGTTTCGTCGGGCGATCCGTCATGGCCACCTCCGTTCCTTGTCGGAACTCCCGCGAGAATCCCGCCTCACTCAACCAGCCCATGCATGAATTGACTCTGTTAAGCGCAGACGTCGTAACACAAAGGAGCACCTCTCATGTCAGTTTCGAGCGTTTCGTCATCTGATCTCGTCTCCTTGATGCAGCAGCTCGCTGCACAAAAGATGGCCCAGATGCAGTCACAGCAAAGTGGACAACTCAATACCGACGGTGCCGGGACATCCAGCGCCAGCTCAACGAGCGCCGACAGCTCCAGCGCGTC
>JASHUO010000278.1 GCA_030039975.1 Alphaproteobacteria bacterium | reverse complement strand
CCCGAGTTCGGCGATCTTGCCGTCGGCGACAATTTCCAGAAGCACTCCTATCCCTTCGGCCTCATCGTCAATGTCACCGGCCGCCGCTTCGTCGATGAAGGCGCCGATTTCCGCAATTACACCTATGCCAAATACGGCCGCGTCATCCTCGATCAGCCGGCGCAGACCGCCTGGCAGGTCTTCGACGCCAAGGTGCTCCATCTCCTGCGCGAGGAGTACCGCATCCGCCAGGTCACCAAGGCGCGCGCCGACACGATCGAGGAGCTGGCGCAGAAGCTCGAAGGCATCGACCGGCAGGCCTTCATCGCCGAGATTGCCGCCTATAACCGCGCCGTGCGCCAGGACATCCCCTTCGATCCCACCGTGAAGGATGGCCGGCGCACCGAGGGGCTCGCGGTGCCGAAGTCGAACTGGGCGAATACGATCGACACGCCGCCCTTCGAGGCCTATCAGGTCACCTGCGGCGTCACCTTCACCTTTGGCGGTCTGCGCATCGACACCTCCGCAAGGGTGATCGACACCGAGGGCGAGCCGATCCCGGGCCTCTTCGCCGCGGGCGAGCTCGTCGGAGGGCTCTTCTATTTCAACTATCCCGGCGGCACCGGCCTGCTCTCGGGCGCCGTCTTCGGTCGCCTCGCCGGCAATTCGGCCGGACAGGCGGCTGCCGTATCGGTCTGAGGGAGCGGCGTCGCCGCAGCGGAGTGACGCCCATGGCACAGCTTCCGCCGACGTCGCCTCGTACGCAGTTCAACGCGCCGCTCTCAGCCGGCGACATCGCGCCCGACTGCGCGCTGAAATCGCTCGGCGGCGAGATCGTCGATCTCCGCGGCGATGCCGTCGCCGGCCATCCCATGGCCGTCCTGTTCTGCCCGCGCTTCACGGCGCCGGTCCTGGCGGCACTGGAAGGCTTTCGCTCGCGGCTCGACGCCTTTGCCGCCTGTGATGCGCGTCTCTTCGCGGTGACCCTCGAGCCGGCCGCCGCGGCGATGGAGCAGGCACTGCCGTTTCCGGTGCTGCTCGACCGCAGCGGCGACACTTTCCGCGATTTCAATACCAACAGCCGCGATCAGCCGACCGTGGTCGTGCTCCGCCCCAACCATCATGTGCTCGCGATCCTGAAGGAGGCTCCCGAAGCCCAGGCGCAACAGTCGCTGGCGCTGCTCGAGCGCCTCGCCGACGAGCGCCATACCGCGTTGGTGGCGCCGCACCCGCCGGTGCTGATCGTTCCCGACGTGCTGAGCCGCACCGATTGCGAGCGGCTGATCAACGTCTACCGCACGCGCGGCAACGTCTTCGTCGAGCCGCGCCACGGCGATGACGGCATGACCACCGACTACAAGATGCGGATCCCCGAATACGGCCGCGGCGACCGCATCGACCATTGGCTGATCGAGGCCGACATGGTCAACCTGATCGACACTCGGCTGCGGCGCCGGCTGTTCCCGGAGATCCGCCGCGCCTTCCAGTATCAGATCACCCGCCGCGAGCGAATGCGCATCGGTTGCTACGAGGGCATGCGCGGCGGCGAGCTGCACGGCCATCGCGACGATTCCGAGGCGATGGTTGCCTATCGCCGCTTTGCCATGTCGCTGAACCTCAATACCGAGGCGTTCGAGGGTGGCGAGCTGCGGTTCCCCGAATTCGGCGACCAGCGCTACCGGCCGGATACCGGCGCCGCCATCGTCTTCTCCTGCTCGCTGCTGCATGAGGCGATGCATGTGACGGCGGGCACGCGCTACGTCCTGCTCGCCTTCCTTTTCGGCGACCGCTGAGCCGGCGCGGGCGGTGTTCGCCCCTCCGGTGAACGGGAGCAAAACGCTCTCCCGGGCGTTTAAGTCGTTGCTCGGGTTTGGAGCGGTCCCCGATGACGCGCAGCAATCGCGACCTGACGGCGGAGATATCGCGCCTCAATCGCTTGATCGCCCGCATCGAGGCCAAGCCACAGAACGAATGGGGCGTCTGGTCCTCGACGTTGCACGATCTCGTCGAAGAGCGCGACGTGCTGGGGCTGGTCGTGCTCAACCGCCGCATCGAGGCCAGCAAGAAGGTGGTGAGCTTCCGCCGTTGGCGCGACGGTCCCTGGACCGGCTGACGCGTCAATCCTGGGCCGGCGGCCGGAACGGGCCCGCCTGCTGCATCCAGCGCGTAAGCCGCGCGGCGGGAAAGATCCAGGCGATGCCGGCGAGCGCATAGAAGGCGAGCTCGATCGCCACCTCGTCCGGCAGCAGCCGCGTCGCCACCGCCATCACCGCCAGCGCGTAAAACACCAGCCCGACGATCAGCAGCAGACTGCCGAGAAGAATGCGCAAACGCATGGCGCGATCCTTGGCGCCCCGGCGCCGCTGTCAAGAGCGGCGGGTGACGCGGGTGAGGGGAGCGCGCTAAGATCGCGCGCGAAAGGGGAGCGGCTCATGGCGGACAGCGACAGGCCGGCGATCTCGGCCGCGGAAGCGCGCCGGCGGATTCGGCGTGGCGAGATCACCGGGCAGACCAGCGGGCTTGCGCCGGGACGCGTGCAGGGCAATGTCGCGATCCTGCCGGCGGATTGGGCCGACGAGTTCCTGCGCTTCTGCCTGCAGAATCCGAAGCCCTGCCCGGTGCTGGCCGTCGGGCGGCCCGGCCGGCCGGAGCTGCCGAGCCTCGGCGCCGACATCGACATCCGCCGCGACGTGCCGCGCTACCGCGTCTTCGAGCATGGCCGCGAGATCGCCGCGCCGACCGACATTGCCGAGTATTGGCGCGACGATCTCGTCGCCTTCGTGCTCGGCTGCTCCTTCTCCTTCGAGTGGCCGCTGCTCGATGCCGGGCTCAGGCTGAAGCACATGGAGGCCGGCACGGTGGTGCCGATGTACCGTACCAACATCGCGACGGCGGCGACCGAGCGGTTCCGCGGACCGATGGTCGTGTCGATGCGCCCGTTCCGTCCGGATGATGCCATCCGCGCCGTGCAGATCAGCGGGCGCTACCCGAGCGTCCATGGCGCGCCCGTCCATCTCGGCTTGCCGCAGATGATCGGCATCGCCGATCTCGGCCGCCCCGATTTCGGCGATCCGACGCCGGTGGAAGCAGACGAGCTGCCGGTGTTCTGGGCCTGCGGAGTGACGCCGCAAGCGGTGATCGAGCAGGCGAAGCCGCCTTTCTTCATCTCGCATTTCCCCGGCTCGATGCTGATCACCGATCTTGTCAACGCGGCGCTCGCCGCATGAGCGGCAGGCCGCTCGAGGGCCTGCTGGTGGTCGCGCTGGAGCAGGCGGTGGCGGCGCCGCTGTGCAGCGCGCGGCTCGCCGATGCTGGCGCGCGCGTCATCAAGATCGAGCGCAGCGAGGGCGATTTCGCGCGCTTCTACGACCGCGTCGCCCTCGGCCAGAGCAGCTATTTCGTCTGGCTCAATCGCGGCAAGCAGTCGATCGTGCTCGACATCAAGCGCGAGGAGGATTGCGCGCTGCTTCGCCGCATGATCGCCCGCGCCGATGTCTTTCTGCAGAATCTGGCACCCGGTGCGGCGGCGCGTGCCGGATTGGACCCGGCGGAGCTGCAGCGCCGCCACCCTCGCCTCGTCACCTGCTCGATCACCGGCTATGGCGAAAGCGGTCCCTATCGCGACATGAAGGCCTATGACCTGCTGATCCAGGCCGAAACCGGGCTTGCCGAGCTCACGGGTCCGCCCGAGGCGCCGGGACGCGTCGGCGTCTCCGTCTCCGACATCGCTGCCGGGCTCAACGCTTACAGCGCCATCCTCGAAGCGCTCTTCGCGCGCGAGCGCAGCGGTCGAGGCGCCGTGCTCTCGGTCTCGCTCTTCGACGCCACCGCCGAATGGATGGCCGTGCCCTACTTGCATTTCGAGTTCGGCGGCAAAGCGCCCGAGCGCCAGGGGCTGAAGCATCCCTCGATCGCGCCTTACGGCGCCTTTGCCGCGGCCGACGGCAAGGAGATCGTCATCGCCATCCAGAACGAGCGCGAATGGGCGCGGTTCTGCGCCGCGATTCTCGGCGATGCCGGGCTCGCCACCGATCCGCGCTTCTCCGACAACCCACGTCGCGTCGCCAATCGCGCCGCGCTCGATGCCATCGTCGCCGCGGTCTTTGCGCGCGAAAGCCGCACCGCTCTGGGACGGCGGCTCAAAGCGGCCGACATCGCCTTCGGCAATCTGAACGGCGTCGAGGATTTCGCGCGGCATCCGCAGTTGCGGCGGCTCGGCGTGCCGACGCCGGAGGGGCCGATCACCGTCCCGGCGCCGCCGGCACTGTTTGCCGAGAGCGCGCCCTCGGGCGGCGTCCCGGCGCTGGGCGAGCACAGCGACGCCATCCGGCGCGAGTTTTCGCGCTGAGCTCCGACGCTCCTTACCGCGCCTCCCCGGTCGATGCTGTTTCTCCCGCGCCGTCGTCGAGCAGTGCTGCGAGCCCGCGCATCGCCGGAATCGGGTGGGTCACGACATAGGTCGGGATCGCCGCAAGATAGACGCGGAAGCGGCCCTTCGCCTCGAAGCGCTCGCGAAACCGGCTGGCAACGAAGCTCGCGCCCAGCCGCGGCACGATGCCGCCAGCGATATAGATGCCGCCGCGCGCACCGAGCGTCAGCGCCAGATCGCTGGCCACCGTGCCGAGCATGGCGCAGAAGAGCTCGAGCGCTTCGCGCGCCAGCGGATCGCTTTCGCCGATCTGCCGGTCGGCGATCTGCGCCGGGGTGAAGGGCGCCGCCGGCACCGATTCGATTTCGGCAAGCGTGTTGTAGAGATTGACGAGGCCCGGCCCCGACAGCACGCGTTCGGCCGAGACGTGATCGAAACGCCGCCGCATATGCTCGAGCACCTCGCTTTCGCGGTGGTCGGCGGGCGGCATCGTGGCGTGTCCGCCCTCGCCCGAGATCGCGATCCAGCCCGATGGCGTCGGCACCAGCCCGCTGACGCCGAGCCCGGTGCCGGGGCCGATCACGCCGATCGGCTGGCCGGCGATGGGCACGCCGCCGCCAATGGCGCTGCGCTCCTCGGCTTTGAGCCGCGGCACGGCGAGCGCGTTGGCAGCGAAGTCGTTGACCACGAGGAGCCGCGCCAGCGCCAGCCGCTCGCGCAGTCCGGCGATGCTGAACGACCAGGGGTGGTTGGTCATCGTCACCGCATCGCCGGTGATCGGCGATGCGACGGCAAGCGCCGCTTCCTGGGGTGCCGGGACAGACTCCTCGGCAATATAGGCAGCGATCGCCGCTTCGATGGTGGGAAAGTCGTCGCAAGCGAGGACGCGCGTGCGACTAATGCTTCCGGCCGGATCGAGCAGCGCGAAGCGGGCATTGGTCGCGCCGATATCTCCGATCAACCGCTGCGGGCCGACCGCGGGTGCCATCTCAGCGCCCCGCCGCGGCATCAGCCAGCGCCGCGGTGAAGCTGTCGCGCCAGGCC
>JASHUO010000277.1 GCA_030039975.1 Alphaproteobacteria bacterium | reverse complement strand
GGTCATCTCCGACGGCGCGCCCGTCGATGACAGCACGCTGTCGGTCAATCCCGGCAACTACCTCGAGCGCCATTTGCGCGAGGTCATCGCCGATATCGAGCGCAACTCGGCGGTGGAGCTTGTCGCCATCGGCATCGGCCACGATGTGACGCGCTACTACCGCCGCGCCGTCACCATCGTCGATGCCGAGCAGCTCGGCGGCACCATGCTCGAGAAGCTGGCCGAGCTCTTCGACGAGGACGAGAAGCCCGTCCGCACCGCCCGCCGCCCGCCGCTGCGCCGGAAGGCGGGGTGAGGAGCTGTCAGCTTTCAGCCGTCAGCTCTCAGCTTTGAGCTCTCAGTCCAGAAAAAGAAATCCCCTCCCCCCTTGAGGGGGAGGGAAGGGAGGGGGGAGAAGCGACGGTTGACCGCCGACGAAGGCGAACGAGGCGCGCGAATCTGGAGAAAGCGAGCTTGAGTCACCCCCCACCCCTCCCTCCCCCTCAAGGAGGGAGGGGGTTTTCTTTATTTACAGCTGAGAGCTGACGGCTGACAGCTATGCAACCCCATGCTCCTTGAACCAAGCGAGCATGCGCTTCCAGCCATCCTTCGCGGCTTCCGGGCGGTAGCTGGGGCGGTAATCGGCGTTGAAGCCGTGCGGCGCCTCGGGATAGATCACGATCTCGGAGCCGGTTCCGGTTGCCTTGATCGCGGTGCGCATCTTCTCGACATCGCTGACGGGAATGCTCTGATCGGCGCCGCCGTAAAGACCGAGCACCGGCACCTTCAGCGCCGGCGCCGCGTCCAGCACCGTTTTCGGGTGCAGCGGGTCCGGCGTTCCGTCCAGCGGGCCGTACCAGGCCACCGCGGCCTTCACCCGCGGATCGTGGATGGCATAGAGCCAGGTCTGGCGCCCGCCCCAGCAAAAGCCGGTGACGCCGAGGCGCTGCGTGTCGGTACGCTCCTGCTTTCCCGCCCAAGCGACGGTGGCGTCGATATCGGAGGCGACTTGCGCATCCGGTACCTTGGCGACGATGGTCTTGATGATCTCGGAGATGTCGCTGAGCTTTGACGGGTCGCCCTGGCGCGCATAGAGCGCCGGCGCGACCGCGCAATAACCCACCTTGGCGAGGCGGCGGCAGATATCCCTGATATGCTCGTGGACGCCAAAGATCTCCTGGATGACGATGATCGTCGCAAATGGCCCACCCGCCTGCGGCATCGCGCGATAGGCGGGGATCTCGCCGTCCGACACCGGAATCTTCACCTCGCCGGCGGTGAGGCCGTTGGCATCGGTGGTGATCGTCTGAGCCGAGACCGGCTGCACCGCGAGAGCGAAGCCGGTGGTGAGGCTGGTCATGACGAAACCGCGGCGCGAGAAGCGCGTCGGCGGCGTCAGCACCTTTATGTGAGCGTCGAAGCCTTCCATCGCGCATCCTCCTCCGCAGTGCCGCTGGGGCGCAGCATAGCCGCCGCGACACCCCCGGCTTCGATCACCATTGCGTGAGGAAGGGAGTAGTCAGTTGTCAGTTCTCAGTTCTCAGTCGCCGCAGACTGATAACTGAAAACTGATAACTGACGACTCCCCCTCAATAATCGAACTTCCAGTTGACGCCGATACCCGAGCCCGCGGTCTCGCCGCCGGCGGTGGTGTCGATGCTGATATGCGGTGTCACGCTGATCTGGACATCGACCGCGCTCGAGCCCGCACTGATGCCTTGCGTTACGCCGACATAGACGCCGTTCGCCACATATTTCCCAGCATTCACCGTCGTAGCGGCGGCGCCCGTGCTGCCGGCAGCGCTGATCGGCGTCGGCGCGCTGCCGATCCCGGCGGTAGGAAAGGCGCTCGGCACGCCTGCCGGCGTCGAGGGCATGGCGACGTTGCTCAAGGGGCTGGTGGCCGTCGCCGAGCCTAGGCTGAGCCGGTCGAGCCCGAGCCCCTGGCGGATGCGGTCGAGGACGCCGATATCGCCGCCATTGGCGAGCGCGGCCGCCGCTTGCGCGATCTGCAACCCTTGCGCCGCGGTGATCGAGCTGACGCTGGTGCCGAACAGCACGCGCGACAGGATCTCGTCCTGCGGCAGCTCCGGCTGCGAGGTGAGCGCGATCTTGGGCTGCGTCGCTGTGCCGGTGATGCGAATGATGGCGATGACGTCGGTTGAGCTGAGGCGCGCCTCGATGTTGATCTCGGGATCGATGCGCCTGCCGCCGAGGAAGCTGATGGTACCGCTGCTGAGCGTCGCGGTGGTACCGAGGAAGTTATAGTTGCCGCGTACCACTTCAAGCTTGCCGTCGATGCTCGGCTCGGCGGTGGTTCCGGTAATGGTGAGCCGTCCGCGCCACTCGCTGTCGAGGCCGCGACCGCGGACGAAGACGTGCCCTGGCATGTCGACCGTGACGTCGAGCGCCAGCGACAGCAGGGCCACGCGCTGCGGGCTCTCCTCGGGCCGCGACAGCACCTCGCCGGTGGCGCTGTTGATCAGCGTGACGGCGATCGGCCGCACATTCTGCGGCAGCCGTTCCGGCACGCGCAGCTCGGCCTGCTCGATCGTGAGATGCGCACCGAGGCGCGGCGCCGCGATGGTGCCGGTGAGCCCAACCTCGCCGCTCACGGTCGCCGTCGCTTCGTCGCGCTGCACCGCCCGGAAGCTCTTGAACGAGCCGGTGAAGGCGAAGACCGGCCCCGCTTCGCCGGCGAGGTTCACGGAGCCGGCGAGCGCGAGGCTGCCTTTCGCCCCGTCGCCGGCGTGGAAATTCTGCAGCACCAGCTGCTGGCGGCTGCCGACGAGGTCGAAATCGATGCCGGTGAGCGTCGTTCCCCAGAACAGGCTCTCGTAGCGGCCGTCGCGCACCGAAAGTCTGCCGCTCGCCTCGGGCGATGCGACGGTGCCGGCGATCGAAACGTCGACCGTGAAGTGGCCCGAGATGCGATCCTCGCCCAAAGGCGCAATGTCGGCGAGGTTGGCAAGCTCGCCCCCGCCTTCGACATGGAACGCCAACGCCCCTTGCGGGGGCAGGCGCGGCGTCAGGCCCTCCGCCATGAGCACGAGCGGCACACGGCCGCTGAAGCCCAGCGCGGCGTTGTTGGGTCCGGCGAGCCGGCCCTTCGTCGTCACCACGCCGTTTCGCCAATCCGCCGAGACGACGAGGCCGAGCGGCGACAGATCCGGCCGGCTCGCTGCGGCGAATTGCAGCTGCTCGCCATCGAGGATGAACTGCCCCTGCGGCCGTGCGCGGGTGCCCGAGAGCGTCGTCTCAAAACTCAGCACGCCGCTCACTTCGCGGTATCCCGCCAGCTCGGCGAGGCGGTGTACTGGCAGTCCACTTCCTTTGAGATGGAGCGCCACAGCCGTACCCGTGAGGGAGCCATCGCCGCGCAGGCGGCCTTGATCGAAGCCGACATCGAGATCGGCGAAGGCGAGATTGCCGTCGCGGCGCGTCAGCCGCAGCGCTTGCTCGAGCCGCACCGGTGCGCTGCCGAGCGTCCCGGCCAGGTGTGTCACGTCAAGCGTCTGGCCGCGCGGATCGAGCCTGAGGCGCGCGCTCGCGTTCAGCTGGTAGGGCTCCCCCGCCTGGCCGTCGGCGCTGGCGGTGACTGCGTAAAGTCCCGGCCGCTCGCTTCTGCCGCTGAGCCGGAGGCTCGCCACCGTCGCCTTGCCGAGCGCTGCCTGATCGATCTCCATCTCGGCGCGGCCGCTCGGCGTCCCCAGCACATCGGCAAGCTGCGCTGTCGCGTGGAGCTTCGCGAGGCTCGCGCCGGCGAGCGACAGCGCCTTGCCGTCGAGCGTCAGCTCGACCGATTGGCCCTTGTCGCCGGCGAGCCGCGCCTTGAGCGTGGCACTGCCGGCGAGCGGCGTGCCAAGGAGTGCCGACCATGGCCTCAGATCGGGCGCGGTGCCGGTAACCGTGCCGTCGGCTGTGCCGCTGTCGAGCCGGAGCGCGATGGTGCCATCGATGCGCGTTCCGGCCGCATCGAGACGCACGCCGCTGAGGCTCAGCCGCTTGCCCGCGAACCTGCCTTCGGCCGCTGCGGTGCCGGTCAGGTCGCGGCGGCTGAACTTGGCCGTGAAGCGCCCGCTCGGCTGGAAGAGATTGCTGACCGCAAGGCGGGCTTCGAGACGGTCGAGCCGCAAGGCACCGGCGCTGATCCCCTCGGCGGTGAGGGTTGCTGTCGCGTCCGGTGCGCCTTCACTGCCGCTCAATGTGCCGGTCACGGTGCCCGTGCCGGCAAGCGACGGATCGAGCGGAGCGAGTCGCGGCAGCGTCAGCTGCCAGGTCGCATCGAGCCGGCCATCAGCGTTGCGGCTGCCCTCGCCGGTAAGGTTGAGATCGGCGCCGGTGACGCTGACGTCGCTCGCGGCGAGCGCGCCATCGGCCGAGCGGCGGAAGGTTCCGGTAATGCTCGCCGTTTCGCCGACGAGCCGGTCGAGCGCGCCGATCCGGCTCTGCAGCGCGTGCAGCGCGCCGCTTAGCACGGCGGTCGCGCTGCCATCCTGGGCGGCGCGGAAATCGGTGGCGAGAGCGAGGGCGCCGGCTGTCCCGGTACCGGCAAAGCGGCCGATATCGGGGACGTGCAGCGTCGCCTCGCCTTCGATGCCGCTGCCGATGGTGCCGGCGGCGCTCGCCACGAGGCTGCTGCCGGCATCGTCGATTTCGAGCGATTGGAGATCCAGCCGTTCGGCGGCGCGGTCGAGCCGCGCGCCGAAGCGCCAATCGAGCCGCTCGCCGAGCCCGCCGGGCAGCGCCGCCGGTCCAAGCGTGATGGCGCGAAGATCGCCGCTGGCGCTGATGTCGATCGGCGTTGCCGAAGCGACGGGATTGCCCGCGGCGCCGAGGTCGATGGTCGCGGCAGCGGCCTCGGCGCGGCCATTGCCGAACATGAGGTGCTCGCCCGTCAGCGTCAGCCGCGCCCGCGGCGCATGCATCGTGCCGCCCAGCGTCAGCGATACTGCCGCCGCGCCGCGGCTCGGCGCTCTGATCAGCGGCGCCAGCGCGGCGAGATCGGGGAGGTCGAGCTTGCCCTCGCCGGCGAGCGCCTCGCTCGTGCGCACGAAGCTGCCGCTGGCGCTGAGCTGCACGGCGTTGCCGGCAAGGCGGAGCCCGGTCAGCGCGATCCGGTCGGCGTCGAGATCGAGCGTCGCCGAAAGATCGATGCGGCCGCCGAGCAAGGGTTGGAGCTGCGCCGGCAACAGGCTGGCAACGCTGCCATTTCCTGTCGCGGTGAGGTGATAGCCGCCATCCCGATGGATGCGGAACTGGGCGTCGGCCGCGGCGTCACCGGCATGCAGCGCGAGGCTCCCTTGCCAATCCGCCAAGGGGCCGTTGCCGGCGAGGTGGAGCGATAGCGGCAAGGGTGCCGGCGCCCCCAGCGCATCCGCCAGCAGCCTGCCGCTCGGCTCGGCGATATCAGCGGCGAGATCGAGCTGCGGCGGCGTGCCGGAGAGCGCGAGATGGATCACCGCTTGTCCCGGCGTCGCGTCGATTCGGTGCAGCTCGAGATCCGCCGTCGCGCGGCCCTGGCCCAGTGCGCCGCTTGCCGTCACGCTCAGCGCGACGGGCTCGCCGGTGAGCGCCGCCCCAAGCGCGAGCCGGTCGATGCGCAGCGCTTCGAGGCGCACGGGTAGCGGTGGGTGCATCAGCGCCGACGGGTTGGGGTGGACCGGCGTCGCCGAGGGCCGCGCGACCTCGATCTCGCGCGCGGAGAAACGCCGCACCGTCAGGCGCCCGCGCAAGAGATCGCCGAGAGCGATGGCGAGCGCCGCAT
>JASHUO010000276.1 GCA_030039975.1 Alphaproteobacteria bacterium | reverse complement strand
GAGCATGTCGGGTCCGGCATCATGATCATGCGTCCTTGTGAATCGCTTCTGATCGTTGGCCGTGATTTCTACGAGCACCATCGGGACCGCGAGTACGGCGCCTGGGTCGCCGACGCTTATGCCGAAACTTTGTGGCGCCGCCATCCCCGGCTCGAATCCGTGCGCGCGACCGTTCGCACGGAGACGGCGGCATCCCTCAAAGTGCGTTACGACCGGCTCATCGTGCCGTGGCGCGCCGGCGACAACGACTTGTTTGCGATCGCCGTGTCGATCCAGCGCGAGGTCCCGGTATTGGCTTCGTAGCTCTCGACCGACTGCGCGATATCGCGGATCAGTGTCGCCTGTCCCATCGACAGGAACAAGAGCGTGAAATCGCCCTGCCAGTGTGGCATGTGGACGTTGATGGCGTTTTCGACATGCCAGGAGCCGTAGGCGCGGGTGACACCGATCGCGTCGAGATGCGGCGCGATGGTCGCCCAGAACACGGGCGTGTTCCAGCGCGTCAGCAAAACGCTTCGCGTCAGTCGCGGAATGATTTTAGTCAGCCCGTGGCGACGGTGGTCGGGCCGAACCCAAACCGCAGCCGAATATCCGGCACGGCCGAAGATGTGATAGGCAGAGGGCGCCGTGACCTCCACGCGGTCGGTCGCAAGGTGCGGGGCGGGATCATCGTAGAAAATGCGCAGCGCGCGTAGATCATCCGCGAGGCTCCGGTCGCCGTGATCATAGACGCGTCCGGCGCTGGTCATGACGGTATCGCCGAATTCGTCGACGCATTCGATCAGGAAGGCGTTATCGCTGCTGAGGTCGCAGTATTTAGGATCGAAGGCCGGGGATGGCGCCGGCCAATTTTCGCGATGCTGCTTGCTGAGCGCAATCAGCCGGTCCAACTCCGCCGTTATCCGGATGTGCAGCCCCAGTTCGTGCAGGTCGCGCTCAATCAGGGTCGCATAGCGCCGAAGCAGGTCTCGTGGTCCGTAAGTCCATGCGAAACCGTCGATAACGCTCTGGTTGTACATCGGGGTTCTCCTCTCTAGATGCAACACTGGAATGTTGTCTTGGCACAGTCGATCATAGAGAGGGCTGCGCGAAGTGGCAGCAACGGGACGCAGACCATGGCGTGGTAATGTTGTGCACGCTCAATAATTTCGGGTGTCCGACGGGTCGCCTCTTGGTAGGCTTGTGCTGACTTCGGCCAGACGCGTGATCAAAGGTGCAATGCTTCGTCACGTCGCCGCCTCAGCCGCTTGGGTTCGCGATTTCGGCTGGAACCCGCGCCGGGGCGGGCGAGGGGGCGTTATCGCCCTGCTCGGCGGAACGCAGTGGATCGCGTGGGGCTCGACCTATTATCTCGTGACCGTCATCGCCAAGCCCGTCACCGTTGATACCGGCTGGTCGCTGGCGACAGTCATTTCCGGACTGTCGCTGGGCCTCGTCATTGCCGGGCTGGTTTCTCCCGTGGTCGGCAAGCTCATTGAGCGCCGTGGCGGCGCGCCGGTGCTGTCGGCCGGCGCGCTTGTTCTTGCGATTGGTCTCGTCGCGCTCGCGTTCGCTCATAGCCGGCTCGGCTATTTGGTCGCCTGGGCAGTGCTCGGCGTGGGAATGGGGGCGAGTTTCTATGATGCGGCATTCGCGACTTTGGGCCGGCTCTACAGCCTCGGGGCACGCGTGATGATCAGCAACCTGACGCTTATCGGCGGTCTGACGATGACCGTGACTTGGCCGCTCAGCGCGGCGTTGACGCAGACGATCGGCTGGCGCGACACATGTCTGGTCTACGCCGCCCTGCAGTTCTTCCTCTGCCTGCCGCTCTTGGCGCTGCTGCTTCCCTCGCAGGTGCCGGAAGCGCAGGCCGGAGCCGCGGCGCCGCGGGACATCGCAGCGGCCCAGCGGAATGCCGCAGCGCCGGCGCAGTCACCCGCGGCGCGCAGGATCTTGCTGGTGCTGCTCGGCAGCAACCTCACCCTGCAGATCGGGATCGGCGCCGTGCTCGCCGTGCACCTTCTCACGCTGCTGCAAGGTCTTGGCCTCGCCCTGGCCGCTGCCGTTGCGCTGGGCAGCGTCATGGGCGCTTGCCAGGTCGGCGCGAGGCTGATCGAGATAGCGCTGGCGCGCTATGTCCACCCGGTGTGGGAGGGGGTGGTCGCGAGTACGCTGGTGCTGCTCGGGATCTCCCTGCTGCTCACGCGCCAGCCGGCGATGATTGCCGTCGCGATCGTGATCTACGGCTTTGGCAATGGCGTGCGCACGATCGTCAAAGGCACGTTGCCGCTCGTCCTCTTTGGCGCCGAAGGATACGCGACGCTGATCGGTCGGCTCGGCATGCCGACGTTGATTGCGCAGGCGGCCGGGCCGGCGGCCGGCGCGTTGCTGCTCGCACGCTACGGCACCGTCGTGACGCTCGGTCTGCTGTCGGTGCTCGCGCTGCTCAACCTCGTCTTGTCCTGGTCTTTGCGTCTCGGTCTCCGCCGCTCGGAACCCAACGCCCGGGAGGCGCCATCACCGGTATCGCGGTGATCGCCAGCGCGTTTTCAGCGCTCTTGGCCGATGCAGGGGCTACCTCCGAGCCATGCAAATAACGCGTATCTACTATGCTCTTTGCGCAATTTTCGAGCTCGGGTTAACGCCCCACGTCTGTCTCTGAAGCGGTCGGTGGACCCTCCCTCCGACTGTCCGATCCAGCCCCCAGCGAGATCGGACTCCCGCAACGGCGCTTCTGGCGCCCGGTCAACCCCCCTGACCGGGCGCCTTTGCTTTTCGGCCTGTTTGCGCGGGTTGGTTGTCTCGTTTCCTGATAATCAGCAGGGTAAATCAACGGCCCTTGCGCTTGGCCGTCCGGCTCCGCCACGATGCCGAGGGGATACCGCGCTATGCCCTGGAGCGATGCCGAAATGAGCTGGCTCGACGGCGACGAGATCGCACTCCGCCCGCAGCGCCGGCTGCTGTGTCGTGTCGCGGCGCTCGACGATCTCACCCATGACATCCGGCGGGTGCGGCTCGCAATCGAGGCGGGCGGGCCCTTCGCGTTTTTGGCCGGGCAATATGCGAGCCTTACCTTCAAGGGGATGCCGCCGCGCGACTATTCCATGGCCAATCGTCCGGAAGAGAAGCTGCTCGAATTTCATGTCCGCCGCATGGGCGCGGCCAGCGTCAGCGCCTATATCGCCGATCAGCTGTGCCTCGGCGATCCCGTTGTGGCGGAAGGTCCGCTTGGCTCGGCTTATCTGCGCGAGCGGCATGAAGGGCCGATCCTGGCGATTGCCGGCGGCTCCGGCCTTGCGCCGATCAAAGCGATCGTCGAGAGCGCGCTCGCCCGCGGCAAGCGCCATGCGATCCATCTCTATTTTGGCGCCGGCGACGAGCGCGACGTTTACCTCACCGATCACTTCGCCGCGCTCGCCGCGCGGCATGACAATTTCCGTTTCGTGCCGGTGCTGTCGGCGCCGCGCGCGTCGACGCAACGCCGGACGGGTCTGGTGCATGAGGCGGTGGCGACGGATATCGAGGCGCTCGACGGCGCGAAAGCCTATCTCGCCGGGCCGCCGGCGATGGTCGAAGCGGCGATGGCGCTGCTCATCGGCCGGCTCGGACTGCCGCCCGGGGATGTCCATGCCGATGCCTTTTACACCGAAGCCGACAAAGCCGCCGGCGCAACAATGCGCTTTACCGCAACTTTGGAATAAAGCAGCGTAACGATGCGACGCGCCGACGATATCGCGCGGGCGCGCGCCGCGATTGAGGTGGAACTCAAGCTCGAGCTGCCGGCAGCGATAGCGGCCTGAGCCGGCGGAGCGGGAGGAAAAGCATGGACGACACCCCACCGAAGCGCCCAGCCGAGCGCACCGCCTTTTATGATGAGTTGGCGCCGCATCATATGGCGCCGCTGTGGGAAGTGCTGCACGCGCTGC
>JASHUO010000275.1 GCA_030039975.1 Alphaproteobacteria bacterium | reverse complement strand
AGGCCGGTATTGTCGATCTCCTGATCGGCAAACTCCTTCGTGTCGTACCAGAAACCAAGCTTATAGGTGCGTCCGAGCGGCTCTGACTCGTTGGGATAAAGCATCGTGCCCAGCGAGGGATAGGAGTATTGCAACTCGGTGATCGCGAGCGTGCCGTTCCACGGAAAGGTCGTGCCTGACGGGTTCAGCTGTTGCGGGTCGCCGGGAGCGTCAGTGCTCAGCGGGCTGCCGCTGAACACGCCGGCAAGGACGGTCAGTGATTCCGTCGGGCGTGCTCGGAAGCGGATGCCAGGCGCGGACAACGGGTAGGCCGGGCCGCCGCCGGGCAGATTGGCGGAAGGCAGCATTGGCCAGCCGAACATCGTATTGATGAAGTACGATGCGTTCTGGCTGACCATGAACTCCTGATCGAGACTTTGCTGACCGATCCGGACATTGAAGCGATCCTGGCTGCCGAATTTCTGCTGATACCAGAGCTCCCACAACCGGGTCGCGCGGTCAGCTTCGATGCCACTCGCTGTCTGCAAGGTGGCGAGGTTGTCGGCGCTCAGATTGCGGCCGTGAATTTGGAGAGCGCTCGCGTTGAAGGTGCCGCCATACCACCCAAAGGCGCGCTGCGTATCCATTTGAACGACCGCCTGGGTAAGGCCGTCATACTCGGCACCCTGCCGCGTTCCGCCGGTCACATTGCCAAAGACCTCGCTCGTCTCCTGCAACGCGAAGGAAATGCCGTATTGGCTCAACAGCGTGCGCAGGCCCCACATATCGCCGAGCAGATAGTTGCTGCGCGAGAGGCCGGTCAGAAACCCGAACGGCCCGGTCGTGGGTTGGGTCGGCTCGAAGCTCTCCGGTTCGGTCGGCACCGATACCGGCGGCGGCGCCGCAACAGCGCTATCACTGCTCACACAGGCGCAGGTCCATGCCACCAGCAGACCGAAGACCGCCGGCGCAAGGCGCGCCGCCGGCGCTGGACCATCTTCTGGAACCAAAAGGCGCTGTGCTGCGGGCATGCGTAACCCCGAATGTCCAATCCGGGGCCTGAAGCTAGTGCGAGTCAGTCGCAGTTGCAAGGAAAATGCGAGGCATTTGCAAATCGGCTGGAAGGGGCGATATTCGGCCGGTGCCGCCTCGTCCCTTGCAGTGATCCCGGCTATACCGCTGCCATCGGCCGTTCCAACGAGGGAAGCGAATGCCGTCCGGGCTCATCGTCGCCCTGAGCTGTGGCTTGACGCTCCTCACGCTCGCCGGCTGCGCGGCGTCGCAAGCGCCGCGCCAAGCAGACGAAGCGGCCTGCACGAGCTATGGCTTTCAGGCGGGCACGCCGCAATTTGCGGCTTGCCTCCAGCGCGAGGAGCTGGCGCGCCGCTGCGGCGCGGGTGCCACCCTGGCGCTGCACATCAAGCCGCATCCGGAGCTGCTGTCCTGCCCGAGCGATCCGGCCTGACGGGTGCTCCGACCGGCGTGCCGCTTAGAGGAGATCCCGCAGCATCGCCACCAGCGGCTTGTCCGCCGGCGGCATGGCGTATTGGTCGAGCTTCTGCGGCCTGACCCAGGCGAGCGCCTGCCCTTCCTGCGCCGCCACGATGCCGTTCCAGCGGCGACACACGTAGAGCGGCATCAGGAGGTGGAAGCTCTCGTAGCGATGCGAGGCGAAGGTGAGCGGCGCGAGGCAGGCTTCGGCGACGTCGATGCCGATCTCCTCTTTGAGCTCGCGGATGAGCGCCGCTTCCGGCGGCTCGCCCGGCAGCACCTTGCCGCCCGGGAACTCCCAAAGCCCGGCCATCGCCTTGCCCTCCGGGCGCTGCGCCAGCAGCACGCGCCCGTCGGCGTCGACGAGCGCGACGGCGACGACGAGAACGACGGGGAGTTCCGCGCCTTCAGCTCCGGTAGCTGGCATTGATGTCGATGTAGCGATGCGTCAGGTCGCAGGTCCACACCGTCCAGCGGGCCTTGCCGATGCCGAGATCGACGCCGATCTGGACATAGCGGCCCGCCATATGCTTCGCCACGGGCGTCTCGTCATAGCCCGGCACCGGTCCACCCTTCTCGGCGATGCGTATGCCGCCGACGGTGACGACGAGCCGGTCGCGGTCGGCTTTCTCGCCGGCCTTGCCGACAGCCATGACGATACGGCCCCAATTGGCGTCGCCGGCGGAGAGGGCGGTCTTGACCAGCGGCGAATTGCCGATGGCAAGCCCGACGCGCCGCGCCGCGCGTGCCGAGGCGGCGCCGCTGACCTCGATGGTGACGAATTTCTCGGCCCCCTCGCCGTCGCGGACGATCTGCTGCGCGAGGTCGATCATGATGCGGTCGAGCGCCTGGCGGAAACTCTTGAGTCTGGGATCGCCGACGCGCGTGACGCGCTTGTGCTTCGCCTTGCCGGTCGCGACCAGCAGCACCGTGTCGCTGGTCGAGGTGTCGCCGTCGACGGTGATGGAGTTGAAGG
This sequence comes from Alphaproteobacteria bacterium, assembly GCA_030039975.1. GTDB lineage: Bacteria > Pseudomonadota > Alphaproteobacteria > ATCC43930 > CGMCC-115725 > DAHUYF01. Next base: position 2,284 of record JASHUO010000275.1, on the reverse strand, counting down.
AGCGCTCGGTGCTCGCCTTCAGCAGAAGCTGCAGCACCGCCGCCGGGATCGTCGCGTCGGTGAAGAAGAAGGCGAGCATGGTTGCCATATCCGGCGCGAGCATGCCCGAGCCCTTGGCGAAGCCGTTGATCGTGACCTTGACGCCGTCGATTTCCGCGCTCGCCGTAGCAAGCTTCGGGAAGGTGTCGGTGGTCATGATCGCTTGCGCCGCGGCAAGCCAAGCCGTCTCGGCGGCGCCGCTTGCGGCGGGGGCGAGGCCGGCGACGAGCTTCTCGACCGGCATCGGCTGGCCGATGACGCCGGTCGACGCGATATAGACTTCGCGCGGATGACAACCGGCGATTTTCGCCATGCTCGCCGCCGTCTGCTGCACCGCCTCTCTTCCGGCGCGCCCGGTAAAGACATTCGCATTGCCGGAATTGACGACGATCGCCCGCGCCCTGCCGCGCGGCAGGCATTGCCGGCACCAATCGACCGGGGCGCCTGGCATGAGCGAGCGGGTGAAGACCCCGGCGACGGTTGCGCCCGGCTCGATCAGCGCCACCATCACGTCGTTTCGCCCCTGATAGCGGATGCCGCACCCGGCGGCAGCAAGCCGGACGCCGCCGATAACGGGCAGATCAGGCGGCCGATCGGGAGCCAGCGGCGACGGCGTAGCCATGGCGGGATCGCGAGCGCGGCCGGCGCGGCTCGCGCTAATCCTTGGGCTTGGTTGCGGGCGACAGCACCGGGACGCCGGGCTGGCCGGGCGCGGCTTCGCCTTCGAGATTGGGCGCCGGCGCGGCCTTCGCCGAGGGCGCGGCCTTTGCCGAGGGAGCGGCGGCGGCCGGAGCGCCGGGCTTCGAGCCATCGCCGTTGTAGAGCTCGATCTTGGCCGCGGTTTTCAGCTCGTTCATCTTCTGCGCCACGAACTCGCGCGCCAGCTGGTTGGTGAGCTGCGGCTTCAGCTCCTCGAAGCTGGGCGGCTTGGCGACGCGGCGATCCTCGACCTTGATCACGTGCCAGCCGAACTGCGTCTTCACCGGCGTCTCGGTGAACTCGCCCTTCTTCAGCTTGAAGGCCGCATCGGCGAATTCCGGCACCATCTGGTCTTTGGTGAACCAGCCGAGATCGCCGCCCGAGGTCTTGCCCGCGGGATCGGTCGTCTTCTCCTTGGCCAGCGTGGCGAAATCCGCGCCCTTCTTGAGCTGCTCGATCACCGCTTTGGCGTCGGCTTCGTTGGTGAGCAGAATGTGGCGCGCATTCACCTCTTCACGCGGCGGCGCCGTCTTCAAATACTTCTCATAGGCTGCCTTGAGCTTCGCCTCGGTGACGTCCTTCTGGATCAGCTGGTCGATATAGAGCTGCGCCAGAACCTGATCCTGGATCAGCGCCAGCTTGCGCTTCATCTCGGGCTGGTCCTGGAACTTGGCGCGCCGCGCCGCCTGGGCGACAAGGGTGGTTCCCACCATCTGGTTGAGAAGCGCCCCATAGATTTTGTCGGCCGGCTGCTGGCGCGCTTGCGGCGGCAAGTTGCGCGCCGCTTCCTCGATATCCGAGCGGTGGATCTCAAAGCCATTGATGCGCGCCACCACCGGATCGGCCGGCGCGGCCGGCTTGGCCGCTTGCGCCCAAGCCGGCGCGGCAAGCAGCATCAGGGCGAGCGTGAGGAGCGCGCGAAGCGTCATGCGAGAGTCCTTGTGACCAGGGGCGCAGCCCATCCGCGCGCCAGGAGGCGCCACCCCGGATCCGGCGGAGGACGCTTTCGGGCGCCCATAAAGCATATTGCCGGGCGCGAGGCAATCTTTCCGGCGCACGTCGCGTCTCCGCGTCCCCGGTCGGGAAGCCGGCGCGCGTCCTGCGCGAAATCGCCGCGCAATTGACACTCCCGGCCGATCCGCCTATCTGTCAGGCGGGATTCGCGCGGCCCTGACCCCTCCCGCTCGCACCGTCTCGAGGTTTGGATGATCGGCGCCCTTGCTCGGCGACTGTTCGGCTCAGCGAACGATCGATACGTCAAAAGCTTGCAGCCACTTGTCGACGAGGTCAATGCGGCTGAGGCCGAGCTTGCCGCGCTTTCGGACGAAGCATTGCGCGCCCGCACCCCAGCGCTGAAGCAGCGCCTCGCCGCGGGCGACACGCTCGACGACATCCTGCCCGAGGCTTTCGCCACTGTGCGCGAGGCGGCGAAGCGCACACTCGGGCAGCGCCATTTCGACGTGCAGCTCATGGGCGGCGCTGTCCTTCATCGCGGCATGATCTCGGAGATGAAGACCGGCGAAGGCAAGACGTTGGTGGCGACCTT
>JASHUO010000274.1 GCA_030039975.1 Alphaproteobacteria bacterium | reverse complement strand
GCCCTCGATCAACGGCAGCAGGTCGCGCTGCACCCCTTCGCGGCTGACATCGGCACCGATGCGCTGCTCGCTGCGGCCGCAGATCTTGTCGATCTCATCGAGGAAGACGATGCCGTTCTGCTCAACGGCGCCGATCGCCTCCTTCACCACCTTTTCCTGGTCGAGCAGCTTGTCGCTCTCTTCGGCCATCAGCACGGCATGGCTTTCGTGCACGGTCATGCGCCGCGGCTTGGTGCGGCCGCCGAAGGCTTTGCCGAAGATCTCGCCGAGATTGATCATGCCCATCTGCGCGCCTGGCATGCCGGGAATCTCGAACGTCGGCAGGCTGGCGCCCGCCGATTCCTGCACCTGCACTTCGATCTCGCGCTCGTCGAGCTGGCCCTCGCGCAGCATCTTGCGGAATTTCTGCCGCGTATCGGCGCCGGCGTTCTGCCCGACCAGCGCGTCGAGGACGCGCTCCTCGGCGAGCAGCTCGGCCTTGGACGTGACCTCCTTGCGCAACTTCTCGCGCGTCATGGCGATGGATACTTCGACCAGATCGCGCACGATCTGCTCGACATCGCGGCCGACATAGCCGACCTCGGTGAACTTCGTCGCCTCGACCTTGATGAAGGGCGCCTGGGCGAGCCGCGCCAGACGCCGCGCGATCTCGGTCTTGCCGATGCCGGTCGGCCCAATCATCAGGATGTTCTTCGGCAGCACTTCCTCGCGCAGCTCCTCGGGCAGCTGCTGGCGCCGCCAGCGATTGCGCAGCGCAATGGCGACGGCGCGCTTGGCGTCGTTTTGGCCGACGATGTGGCGGTCGAGCTCCGAGACGATCTCGCGCGGGCTGAAAGAGGTCATAGGCTTTCGAATGTGACCTTATCGTTGGTGTAGACGCAAATACCGGCGGCGATCGCCATCGCCTTGCGCGCAATCGCCTCGGCGTCGAGCGCCTGGTCGATGAGCGCGCGCGCCGCGGCGAGCGCATAGCCGCCGCCGGAGCCGATGCCGATGAGCCCATCCTCGGGCTCGAGCACGTCGCCGGTGCCGGAGAGGATCAGCGACACCTTCTGGTCGGCCACGGCCATCATCGCCTCGAGCCGCCGCAGATACCGGTCGGTGCGCCAATCTTTGGCGAGCTCGACGCAGGCGCGTGACAATTGCCCGGGATGCTGCTCAAGCTTCGCCTCGAGCCGTTCGAAGAGAGTGAGCGCGTCGGCGGTGGCGCCGGCAAAGCCGGCGATCACAGCGCCATTGCCGAGCCGGCGCAGCTTGCGCGCGTTGGATTTGACGATGGTCTGACCCATCGATACCTGGCCGTCGCCAGCGATCACCACCCTGCCGTCCTTGCGGACGCAGAGGATGGTCGTGCCGTGCCAGCTCTCCTTGGGTGCGCTTTGCATGGGCCTTGATGGGGGCGGGACTGCCAGAACATGTGGGGTAGCGGGGTGCCGGGTCAAGCGCGGCGCCGGAACCCCGGCACTGGCGGGGTTCCGACGATCTTGCTAAAACACCGCCGCCGTCCCGCCGGGCGGCAGATTGGTCGGCAAGGAGGGCATTGCGTGGCTCAGGCCCGGTCCTCGACGGTCGCCGCCTTGCAGCGCAAGGCCACGGTCGAGCGCGTCACCAAAGAGACCAAGATCCGCGGCAGCGTCAATCTCGACGGCACCGGGGCCTATGACGTCGCGACCGGCATCGGCTTTCTCGATCACATGCTGGAGCAGCTCTCGCGCCACAGTTTGATCGACCTCACTCTGCGCGCCGAAGGCGATTTGCACATCGACTTCCACCACACCACCGAGGATACCGGCTATGTCGTCGGCGAGGCAGTGGCGAAGGCGCTCGCCGACCGGCGCGGCATTGCGCGCTGGGGCGACGCGCTCATCCCGATGGACGAGACGCTGACGCGCGTCGCGCTCGATGTTTCGAACCGCCCTTACCTCGTGTGGAAGGTGACGTTCTCGAAGCCGAAGCTCGGCGAGATGGATACCGAGCTGTTCAAGGAGTGGTTCCAGGCCTTCGCCCAATCGGCGGGAGTGACGCTCCATGTCGAGAACATCTATGGCGAGAACAACCACCACATTGTCGAATCCTGCTACAAGGGACTGGCGCGGTCCTTGCGGCAGGCGGTTGCGATCGATCCGCGCCGCGCCGATGCGGTGCCCTCGACCAAGGGCGTTCTGTAAGAGCCAGCGATGATCACCGCCATCATCGATTACGGCTCGGGCAATCTCCGATCCGCCGCCAAGGCGTTCGAGCGCGCGGTACGCGAGAGCGGGATCGACACCGAAGTAAAGGTGACGCGCGACGCCGAAACGGTGCGCCACGCCGAGCGCGTCGTGTTGCCGGGTGTCGGCGCTTTCGCCGATTGCCGGCGCGGGCTTGCCGCCGTCCCCGGCATGGAGGCGGCGCTCGACGAGGCGGTGCGGCGCCGCGGCCGGCCGTTTCTCGGCATCTGCGTCGGCATGCAGCTCATGGCGGAACGCGGCCGCGAGTTCGAGACCGTCGCCGGGCTCGGCTGGATCGCGGGCGAAGTCGCGGCGATCACGCCCGACGATCCCGCGCTCAAGATTCCGCATATGGGCTGGAACGAGCTCGAGTTCCGCGCGCCGCATCCGGTGTTCGAGGGCATCGAGCCGGGCGCGCATGCTTATTTCGTGCACAGCTTCGCGCTCGCTTGCGCCGAGCGGCGCGACCTCGTCGCCATCGCCGACTATGGCGGCGAGATCACCGCCGCGGTCGGTCGCGACAATCTCGTCGGCACGCAATTCCATCCCGAGAAGAGCCAGGCGACCGGACTCCGGCTCATCGCCAATTTCCTGCGGTGGCGGCCATGAGCGAGACCAAGGCGCCGAAAACGGCGGTGGAACGGCTCGAAGCCTTCGCCCGCACCGATCTCGAGGATCTCTGCGATGCCGCCGAGGATGCGATCAAGGCAGGTGGCGGCTTCGGCTGGCTCGCGGCCCCGCCGCGCCACATCATGGAGGCCTATTGGCGCGGCGTGTTGCTGGTGCCGGAGCGGCGGCTCTTCGTCGCCCGGCTTGACGGCACGATCTGCGGCTCGGCGCAGCTCGGGCGGCCGCCGCGCAACAACGAGGCGCAGGCCTTCGCGGCACAGCTCACCAGCAACTTCATCGCCCCTTGGGCGCGCGGCCATGGGCTTGCCCGGCGCATCGTGCTCACCGTCGAGGACGCGGCGCGCGCCGCCGGCTTCGCCATTCTCAATCTCGACGTCCGCGCGACGCAGGAGGCGGCGATCCAGCTCTACGAATCGCTGGGCTATGTGCGCTGGGGTACGCATCCCGCCTATGCCCGCGTCGAGGGCCAGACGATCCCCGGCCATTTCTACTTCAAGCGCCTCGTTCCCGAGGCCGCGATGCTGCCATGATCCTCTATCCCGCCATCGATCTCAAAGGCGGGCAATGCGTGCGCCTGCTGCGCGGCGAGATGAGCGAGGCCACGGTGTTCAGCGATGACCCCGCGGGCCAGGCGCGCCGCTTCGTCACCGCGGGCTGCCGCTACCTGCATGTCGTCGATCTCGACGGCGCCTTTGCCGGCAAGCCGATGAATCGCGCCGCGGTCGAGGCCATCGTCGCGACCGCCGGCGTTCCGGTTCAGCTCGGCGGCGGTATCCGCGATCGCGCAACCATCGAAGGCTGGCTCGAGCGCGGCGTCCGCCGCGTCATTCTCGGCACGGCGGCGCTGAGCGATCCGGCGCTGGTCAAATGGGCGTGCCGCGCCCATCCCGGCCGCATCGTCATCGGCATCGATGCACGCGGCGGCCGCGTCGCCGTCGAAGGCTGGGCCAAGGCATCCGAGCGGCAAGCGCTCGATCTCGCATGCGACTTCGAGGATGCCGGCGCCGCCGCCATCATCTATACCGACATCGAGCGCGACGGCGCGCTGCGAGGCGTCAATGTCGAGGCGACGGCGGCACTGGCGCGCGCGCTCAGCACCGAGGTGATCGCTTCGGGCGGCGTCGCCTCGCTCGACGATCTCCGCGCCTTGAAAGCGCATGAGAGGGACGGCATCGGCGGCGTCGTCTGCGGCCGCGCGCTTTACGATGGGCGTCTCGATCTCGCTCGCGCGCTGGCGCTGCTCGAGGCCAAGCCATGCTGAAAATGCGGGTCATTCCCTGCCTCGACGTCAGAGACGGGCGCACGGTGAAGGGCGTCAATTTCGTCGATCTCATCGATGCCGGCGACCCCGTCGAGCAGGCGAAGCTCTATGACCGCGAAGGCGCCGACGAGCTTTGCTTCCTCGACATCACTGCCTCGGCGGAGAATCGCGATACTCTCTACGACGTCGTGGCGCGCACCGCCGAGCAATGCTTCATGCCGCTCACCGTCGGCGGCGGCGTGCGCAGTGTCGAGGATATTCGCCGCCTGCTGCTCGCCGGCGCCGACAAGGCCTCGATCAACACCGCAGCGGTAGCGCGGCCGGATTTCGTGCGCGAGGCGGCGGAGAAATTCGGCAGCCAATGCGTCGTCGTCGCCATTGACGCCAAGCAGGTCGGTCCCGACTGCTGGCACGTCTTCACCCATGGCGGGCGGCGCGCCACCGGCATCGATGCGGTGGATTGGGCAATGCGCATGGCCTCAGCCGGCGCCGGCGAGATCCTGCTGACCTCGATGGATCGCGACGGCACGAAATCGGGCTTCGACATTGCCTTGACGCGGAGGATCGCCGACGCCGTCACCATTCCGGTGATCGCCTCGGGCGGGGTCGGTACGCTCGACCATCTCGTCGAGGGCACCCGCGACGGCCATGCCACCGCCGTCCTCGCCGCCTCGATCTTCCATTTCGGCACCTTCCGCATCGGCGAGGCAAAGGCGCATCTCGCCGCGGCGGGGATACCGGTGCGGCTTTAGAGGAAGTCGTCAGTCGTCAGTTTTCAGTTATCAGTTGACGACAAGGGCGCTGCATGCTGACAACTGAGGACTGAAAGCTGATGACTTCCGGAACGGCCATGTCCCCCACTGACGGCAGAACGCTCGACCGGCTTTACGGGGTGATCCAATCGCGCCGCGGCGCCGACCCCGCGACGTCCTATACCGCCAAGCTGTTCGCCGAGGGCTCGATCAAGATTGCGAAGAAGCTCGGCGAGGAAGCGCTCGAGGCGGCGATCGAGGGGGTGCGCGGCGATGGCGCGCGCCTCGTCGCCGAAAGCGCCGACCTTCTTTATCATCTGCTGGTGCTGTGGGCCGATCGCGGGGTGACCCCGGCCGAAGTCTGGCGCGCGCTCGAGGCGCGCAGCGGCACCTCTGGAATCGACGAAAAGAATTCCCGCGGCGCTTGAAGGTGAGCCGATGGCCTACGATTCGACCAATATCTTCGCCCGCATCCTGCGCGGCGAGCTCCCATGCAAGAAAGTCTATGAGAACGAGCACGTTCTCGCGTTTCACGACATCAACCCCCAGGCGCCCGTGCACATCCTGGTCATCCCCAAGGGGGCCTATGTTTCGCTCGACGATTTCTCGGCGAAGGCATCCGACGCGGAGATCGCGGGTTTGGTTCGCGCGGTGGGCGAGATCGCGCGTGCCCGCGGGCTGACGGAACCCGGCTATCGCATCCTCGCCAATCACGGCCGCGATGCCAACCAGGAAGTGCCGCATTTCCACGTCCATATCTTCGCCGGCCGGCCGCTGGGCCGTATGATTTCAAAGGCGTAGGCAGATCCCGCCGCTGCGGTTTTTGGTTGACGATCTCTTAACGAACCTTTGATAGCATGGGCCCTTCGATCCGCCCGCGGGGCGGAAGGGATGGCGCTTGTGGTGGAGAGAACCCGCCTCCTGATGTCGATGCTCGGTCAATCCCCTGGCAAGATTCCGCTCGCCGCATCGGTTCCCGACGAGAGCGAAAGGCTGCGCGCCTTTGCCGAGATCGGCTCCGACTGGTTCTGGGAAAAAGACGCGCAGCTGCGCTTCACCTACATGTCCGTCGGCATTGATGGGCAGGCGGCGTCCTTTGCCGACGATTTCATCGGCAGGCGGATCGATGAGGTGACGCTCCCGGGCTTCGAGGGGGTCGATTGGCGGCCACTGATCAAGCTGCTCGAGCTGCGCAAGCCGTTTCGGGACTTCCACTTCACCCGCCGCACTCAGAGCGGTGTCTTGCGTCATCTCGCGGTGAGCGGGATGCCAATCTTCGATAGCGCCGGCCGCTTCCAGGGCTATCGCGGTACCGGCCGCGACCTCACCAAGGAAACGCTTGCCGAGGAGCGTGCTGCCATCGCCCAGTCGCGTCTCATCGACGCGATCGAGGCGATCCCGGAAGCCTTCCTGCTGCTCGACAAGGACGACCGGCTGGTGCTGTGCAACAGCCGCTACCGCGAGCTGCACGCGCCGATCGCCGCAATGCTGGTTCCCGGCGCGCTGTTCGCGGATATGTGCCGCGCCTGCGCTTATGCCGGGCTCCCGCCCGACGCCAAGGGGCGCGAAGAGGAATGGACCGCCGATCGCGTCCGGCGTCATAAGGCGGCGCGGTTCGAGATCGAGGAGCGCCAGATCGGCGGACGCTGGTTCCAGATCAGCGAGCAGCACACGCGCGACGGCGGCACCGTGGTGGTGCAGACCGAAATCAGCGCGCTGAAACGCCGCGAGCAGGAGCTCGCCGAGAAGACGGCCTTGTTGCGCGCGACGCTGGAGCACATGGAGCAGGGGATGCTCGTGCTCGATGCGGAGCTGCGCATCAAGATGTGGAACGACCACTGGATCGAGCTGGTGGGGGTCCCGCCGGAGTTGGTCGGAGTGGGGCTGCCTTTGGAGCCGATCTTGCGGCTCGCGGTCGTGCGCGGCGAGTTCGGGCTGGGCGAGATCGAGAACGTGGTCCGTCAGCGGCTGCAGCATCTGCGCGAGACCGACAGCGACGTTTCCGAATTCCATCCGCCGAACGGCCGCATCGTCGAGGCGCGGCGCAGCCCGATGCCGGGTGGCGGCATTCTCTTCACCTTCGCCGACATCACCGAGAGGAAGCGCGTTGAGGGCGATCTCAGGCGGGCCAAGGACGAGGCCGAGCTGGCGAGCCGCAGCAAGACCGAGTTCCTCGCCAATATGAGCCACGAGCTGCGCACGCCGCTCAACGCCATCATCGGTTTCTCCGACATCCTGATGGGGCAGATCTTCGGGCCGCTCGGCGATGCGCGCTACAGCGACTACGCCCGCGACATCCGCGACAGCGGGCTGCATCTTCTCAACCTCATCAACGACGTGCTCGACGTTTCCAAGGTCGAATTCGGCAAGGTCGAGCTGATCGAAGAGACGGTGGATATCGTCGCCATCGTCGAATCCTGCGCGCGGCTCATGCGCGACCGCGCCGACACCGCCGGGATCAGGCTGGTGCAGGAGCTGCCGCCGGGCTTGCCTCAGCTTCAGGGCGATAGTCGCCGCCTCAAGCAGGTCTTGCTCAACCTGCTCTCCAACGCCGTCAAATTTACGCCGTCCGGCGGCCGCGTCACCATCCGCGCACGCTATCGCGGCGATGACGGGTTCCGCCTCATCGTCGAGGACACCGGTATCGGCATCGCCGAAACCGATCTTGAGAAGGCGATGCGCCCCTTTGGCCAGATCGACAGCCGTCTTGCGCGCAAATACCAGGGCACGGGCCTCGGCCTGCCCTTGGCGCGCTCGATGGCCGAGCTACATGGCGGCAAGCTCGAGCTCGAAAGCGCGCCCGGCCAGGGCACCATCGCCACCATTTGGCTGCCGCCCGGCCGCGTCCTGCAGCCCGCCCCGCTGACGCGCCCCGCCGCGCAGCGCTGACCCGCCGGGCCGCCGCGGCGCCGGAAGATGTGCATACCCAAAGCCTGACAATATAACATACGAAATATGTACTTTTAGTCTTATTGACAACTAGATCGTGTCGATCTAGCGTACATCCAGCGCCGATTTGAGCTTCAGCTTGCGGGCGCTTTAGAAATGCGGCTAAAGCGAGGTCCCAATTCCGCCCGCTTTAGCTGCTCGAGCTGAGGCGTTTTTGTGCCCGGAGGGCGGGAGCGCGGCATGAGTCACGAACCGGAACGCCGGGCGGCGGTATTGGCCTGGCGCTATGGCGATCTCGAGGGCGAGGCCCTGCTCGAGCCGCTGATCACAGAGGAATTCCGCGGCCGCATCGCATTGCTCTCCTCCTTCGGCAGCGAAGCGGCGCTGCTCCTCGACATGGTGGCGCGCATCGACCGCCATACGCCCGTGATCTTCCTCGATACCGGTCGGCTTTTCCGCGAGACGGTCGCCTACCGCGATCGGCTGGTGGCGCGGCTCGGGCTGGCCGAACTCCGCAGCGTTGAGCCCGACGCCGCCGAGATCGCGCATCGCGATCCCGATAGCACGCTCGCCGATCGCGACGCCGATGCCTGCTGCCATCTGCGCAAGGTTGAGCCGCTGGGGCGCGCGCTGC
>JASHUO010000273.1 GCA_030039975.1 Alphaproteobacteria bacterium | reverse complement strand
GATGACTATCGCGGCGCGCGCGGCGTCGATCCAAGCCGGCGGCCGCCGGGCCTCGAGGGTGCCATCCGCATGCTCGCCGTACCGACGACCTATTCCGCGGCGGAATTCACCTATATGGCCGGCGTCAGCGATACCCGGCGGCGCGTCAAGGAGCTTTACGGCCATGCCCTGTTCACGCCGCAAGTCGTGGTGCTCGATCCGGCCGCGACGCTGAAAACGCCGCTGGAGCTCTTGCTGTCCACCGGCATGAAAGCGGTCGATCACGCCGTCGAGCGGCTCTCCATGCTCGCGACCAACCCTTATTCCGACGCCACCGCCGCCGAGGCGCTGAGCCTGCTGACCAAGGCGCTGCCGGCGATCCGACGGGCGCCGGACGCGCTCGAGCCGCGACTTCAGGGACAGCTCGGCATGTGGCTGTCGATCACCGGTGCTGCTTCGGGCGTCGGCACCGCGGCGAGCCATGCCATCGGCCACACGCTCGGCGGCTCCTATGGCGTGCCGCACGGCATCACGTCTTGCCTCACCTTGCCGTCGGTGCTGCGCTGGAACCATCCCGTCAATGCCGAGCGTCAGCGCCGCATCAGCGCGCTGATGGGGGCGCCCGACCGGCCGGCCGCCGATCTCGTCGCAGAGCTCGTCGCCAGCCTCGGCCTTCCCGGGCGGCTGCGCGATGTCGGCATCAAGCGCGAGGATCTCCGCCCTATTGCCGAGCACACCCTGCACGACCCGCCGATCCGCGCCAATCCGCGCCCGATCAAAGCGCCGGAGGACATCCTCGAAATTCTCGAGCTGGCGTGGTAGCGGCGGCGCGGCGAGATCAGCCGATGAGCGGACACTCGACCGCCACCTCGGCGAGCCCCTGCCGGCGATAGCCGAGCCGGCTTGCGGCGGCCTTCGACAGGTCGATGATCCGGCCGTGGATATAGGGGCCGCGATCATTCACCCAAACCCAAGCCGAACGTTTGGTTGCGAGGTCCGTCACCTTCGCCCAGTGATCGAGCGGCAAGCGGCGCGACGCGGCGGTCATCTCATGCATGTTGAAGCGGGCGCCGCTGGCGGTGCGGTGTCCCTGGAAGCCCGGACCGTACCAGCTCGCCACGCCGACCTCATGGATCGCGCGTGCGGCGAAAGCCGGCGCGGCGCCAAATCCGAGCGTGATGACAGCCAGCACGGCACCCGCCCATAGAGTCTCGCGACACATCTGCGCCTTCCCCGAAGCATTGCCCTACTGGGGAAACGCACGATGGAGCGGCATTGTTTCGGCGATGTCAGGCCGCGGGTTGCGTTACTCGCGCGGCACGTCCGCTGTGCGGTCCTCGATATCGTCGGTGGTTTGCTCGATGCCGGTTTCGCCGCTTTGCGGCGGTGAAACGGTAGACCCGTAATCATCCGCCATCGCGGGCGGCACGGCATCGAGGTCGGGAGGCTCCTCGGCGAGAACGGGCGATGCAAAGCCGCCGAGCCACGCGATCGCCAGGATACGCCAAAGGTTCGCCACAGCCCCCTCCGGAGTTGCGCCGCCATACGCTAGGCGCGCGGCGCCGACCGCTCAAATTAAATCGCCGCAAGCCGCCGCGAGCGCACAGCGCTCGTCGGCGGCGGCGTCAGCGGTTGCGCAGCAACCGCGAGAGCCGCACAGAGCGGATTAGCCGACGGAGAGCCGATAGGCCTCGCCGTCGCGCAGCACGCGGCCCGCGGTGGCGCCGGCAAAATGCGTGCCGATGACGAGGGTCGGCGTGCCGGCGAGCCCGGCGAAGACCTGGCGCCGCGTCGCGGCGGCGCGCAGCGGGTCGTGATCCACTGCCGACGACCAGTCGAGCCGCGCCAGCTGGCAGGGATGATGGAGGAAATCGCCGGTGATGAGCGCCTCCTCGCCGCGCGAGCGGATGCGCAGGCTGACATGGCCCGGCGTGTGGCCGAGCGTCGGCATCAGGCTGAGCTCGTCGCAGATCTGATGATCGGTATCGACGAGATCGACGAGCCCGGCATCGAAGACCGGCGCGACGGAATCGGCGAAGACGGCGGCGGCGACCGTCTCGCGCGCGGCGCGCCAATGCTCGAACTCGACCCGCCCCATGAGATAGCGCGCGCTGGGGAAAGTCGGGACCCACCGCCCGTCGACCAGCATCGTATTCCAACCGACATGATCGACATGGAGATGGGTGCAGAGCACCGTGTCGATCGACTCGCGCGGATAGCCGGCAGCGGCGAGATCCTCGAGAAAGGCGGTGCGCAGCCCGTTCCAGGCGGGAATGGCGCGCTGCTGCTTGTCATTGCCGATACAGGTATCGACGATGACGCGGCGGCTCGGCGTTTCGACGACAAGCGCGTGCACGCTCATCTTGAGCCGGCCCTCGGCATCGGCGAAATGCGGCCTCAGCCAAGCGATCGGCAGCACCGCCTCGTGCGTCGCCTGCGGCAGGATGAAGCGGCTGCCGCCGACCGCTTCGAGCTCGACGATCTTGGTGACCGTGACCTCGCCGATCCGCCATCGCATCATAGGGCGCCTCCCGCAAAGAGCTTAGCAGCTTTGGCGGCGCGCTGCGGACGCCCACGAAGCGATGGCGCTTGCCGTCAGCTCCGCTCGACCTCGCCCGCAGCGCGGTCGAGGATCTCGGTGACGTGGCGAACCTCCTCGGCGCTAAGCGGGCCCCGGCCGAGGCGGATGCGCAGCGCCAGGCGAAGGTTGTGCATGGCGCGCAAGATCTCCGGCGCCGGGCCGCCGCCGAAAGCCTGCGAGGCCTCGGCGAGACGCGCCAGCACCTGCTCGACTTCGGCGCGATGCTCGGCCAGGAAGGCGGTGCCAGCCTCGGTGACGGCATAGGCCTTCTTGCTGCCATCGCCATCGGCGGGACGGATATAGCCGAGCTCCTCGAGCAGAGTCAGCGTCGGATAGATCACGCCGGGGCTCGGGCTGTACATGCCGCCGAGCTGCTCCTCGATCGCCTTGATCAGCTCATAGCCGTGGCGCGGTTTCTCGGCGATGAGGTGGAGCAGGAGATAGCGGAGATCGCCCTGGTCGAAGAAGCGGCGGCGCATGCCATGGCGGCCGTGCCGGCCAAAACCGCCGCCGAAGCCGCGGGCGAAGCGGCGCTCGGCCCAGTCGCGCATTCTGTCGTGTCGATGAAACATGATAACCTCGATAGAGTTACGATATATCGGAGATAAGATATATCGAAGCTATGTCGGATTTCAAGGCCCTCCGGGAAAAACATTGACGAGGCCGCCGGATACCCCCGGAATCAGCGCGCCAGGGAGGGAGCCATGGAGCTGAAGCTGACGGGGAGAACGGCGCTGGTCACCGGCGCCAGCATGGGGATCGGCCGCGCCATCGCCCGGGGGCTCGCCGCGGAAGGCGCGCGGCTGGCGGTGGTGGCGCGGCGGCGCGAGCTGCTCGACACGCTGGCGACGGAGATCGAGAAGGCCGGCGGCGCGCGGCCGGCGATCATCGTCCAGGACATCATGGCGCCAGACGCCGGCCAGCGCATCGCGGGCGCGGCGCTCGAGGCGCTGGGTCAGGTCGAGATCCTCATCAACTGCGCCGGCGGCAGCCGGCCGATGCCTCTCGACGCGCCAGAGGAGCGCTGGGAGGAGGCGCTGACGCTCAACTTCACCCGCCAGCGCCAGCTCACCCATGCGCTGCTGCCGCAGATGATGGCG
>JASHUO010000272.1 GCA_030039975.1 Alphaproteobacteria bacterium | reverse complement strand
GGCATGGTCTCTGACGCCGCCTGCTCGAGCTCGGCGAGGCTCGGCTGCGGCGGGCGCCGGCGCTTCTCGGCGGTGGGCGGCCCGGCCGTGCCCGGCTGCAGCGCCGCCAGCCCGGCGGCAAAGCCGCGCAGATTGGCCTCGACCGCTTTGCCTTCGGCGCGGATCGCGGCGGCGAACGTCTCGGCGGCGATCGGTAGCCGGCCGGAGCCGGCGATCGCGCCCAGCATCACCGCGTTGATGACGCTCCGTGCGTCGCGCCCGCTCGCCTCCATGTCAAACAGGATATGGCTCTTCGCCTGCTCTTCGACCGCCTTCATCAGCCGGCCGATGTCGAAGCGGCCATCGCCCATCGCCATGCGCTCGGCAATGGCGTAGATGCGGTGCGTCGAGGCAATGACCGTCGTGCGCTCGGGCGTGACGAAGCCTTGGGCGATCACCCGCCCGGCTTCGAGCAGCTCGCTTGCTACCACCATGTCGACATCGCCGACACCCGGCACCAGCGACAGTACCGGCCGCTTGCCGCCGAGCGCTGACGCGGGTTCGGGCCAGATCTCGATGTAATAGGTGGTGGCGCCGGTGCGTTGGGCGACGCCGGGGATGGACGTGCTCTGCACCGGCAGGCCGGTTGCCGCGGCGGCCTCGACGATCCAGTTGGTGAGCACGCCGCCGCCCTCGCCGCCGAGCGCGGCGATGAGCAGGGTCAGCGGGCGCGCGGCGCTCATGCCGCCTCCGCTGCGCCGCCGAGCCAGGCGATGGCGCGGCGCCGCATCCGGTGCAGCGTGCGGTCCCAGCGGCTCGGGTTGCGGATGGTCTCGGCGCGGTAGAAGGAGGGGCAGAGCACCGCGGCATGCGCGACCTCCCCGCAAAGCCCGCAGCCAACGCAGCTTTCGATGACACTCGCCACGGGATCGCTGCGCAGCGGGTCGGGGCTGGGCTTGACGGTGAGCGAAGGGCAGCCCGAGAGGCGGATGCAGGAATGGTCGCCGGTGCAGATCTCGTCATCGATGCCGTAGCGCGCTTTGACCAGGCGCTCGCCGCGCGCGAGCTTCGCCGCTTCCTCGCCGCGGAGCCGGCGCTGCCGCGCGAGCTGGCACTCGCCATCGGCGATGATCACCTTCAAGCCGCGCTCGGCGGTCTTCATCGCTTCTTTCAGCGTCCTCAGCATGGTGGCGACGTTGTAGGTGCGCACCTTGCGCAGCCAGCGCACGCCGAGCGAGCGCAGGGTCGCCTCGATGTTCATCCCTGGCGCCGCGCCGCTGCGGCTTGCGGCGCTGGACGGCATGTATTGCAGCCCCGTCGCTGAGGTGTAGCCGTTCTGCATCACCACGAGCACGCCGTCGCCCTTGTTGAAGAGATTGCTGGCGACGCCGGTGAGGATGCCGTTATGCCAGAAGCCGCCATCGCCCATTACCGCGATCGCCCGCCGGTCGAGATTGGGGCCCACCGCAGCCGCGCTGGCGAGGCTCATGCCGTAGCCGAGGATCGAGTTGCCCATGCTGAACGGCGCGAAGGTGGCGAAGGCGTGGCAGCCGATATCGGCGCTGATATGCGTCGGCCCGATCGCGCGCTGCATCAGCTTCAAGGCGCTGAACACCGGCCGCTCCGGGCAGCCGGTGCAGAAGGTCGGCGGCCGCTGCGGCAGCTCGCCGACCGACGCCACGGCATCGCGCTTCACGCCGAGCAGCCGATCCACCTCGGCGCCCGTGGCATCGGCATCGAGGCCGGCCGGCCGCGTCTCGCGCAAGAACGCGGCAAGCCCGTCGAGCATCGCCTCCGCATTGTATTCGCCGACCTTTGGCAGGCAGCCCTTGCCGAAGACGCGCGTCGTGATATCGGCGCGGCGCAGGATGACGTTCACCTGCTGCTCAATGTAATCGGGGAAGCCTTCTTCGACGACGAGCACGGCGCGTTTGCCTGCGGCGAACGCCGTCACTTCCTCGGGCACCAGCGGATAGACGACGTTCAGCACATAGATCGGCACGCGCGTTGCGCCGAAGGCGTCGGCGAGGCCGAGCCGCGCCAGCGCCCGCAGCAGCGAATTGTAGAGCCCGCCCTGGACGATAAGGCCGATCTCGCCGATCTCGCCGGGAAACCGCTCGTTGAGCCCCTCGGCGCGGATGAAGGCTTGCGCTGCCGGCAGCCGTTCCTCGACCTTGAGCCGCTCTTGCGCGAAGGTCGCGGGCGGATGGGCGAGGCGGCCGTATTCGAAGCGCGACGGCCCGGCGATGGGGTTGAGCTTGGAATGTGCCGGCGCGACATTATCCTTGGCGGCGAACTCGCCGCTGACATGGCAGGCGCGGATCCGCAGCTCCATCATCACCGGCGCGTGGCTCGCCTCGGACAGCTCGAAGCCTTTCTCCACCATGCGCACGATCACCGGCAGGTCGGGGCGGGGATCGAGCAGCCAGATCGACGATTTCATGGCGAAGGCGTGGCTGCGCTCCTGGATGACGCTGGCGCCTTCGCCGTAATCCTCGCCGATGACGATGAGCGCGCCGCCTTTGACACCGGGCGAGGCGAGGTTGGAGAGCGCGTCGGATGCGACATTGGTGCCGACGATCGATTTCCAGGTGACGGCGCCGCGCAGCGGGTAGTTGATCGAGGCGCCGAGCATGGCGGCGGCCGAGGCCTCGTTGGTGCAGGTCTCGAGATGGACGCCGAGCTCGCCGATGATGTCCTCGGCCTCGATCAGCACGTCGAGGAGATGCGAGACCGGCGCGCCTTGATATCCCCCGACATAGCTGACGCCCGATTGCAGCAGCGCCTTGGTGACGGCGAGGATGCCTTCGCCGCGGAAGGTCTCGCCGTCGCCCAGCTTCAGCGCTTCGATCTCTTTCTTGAACGACCGTTCCATGAGGCACCTCGCCGCTACATGTGCGATGGCAGAAATGTCGCGATGATGGGGAAGGCGATGAGGATGATGAGCCGCAGTATATCCGTCACGATGAACGGCAGCACGCCGCCGAAGATGGTGAGGAAGCTGACTTCCGGCACCACCGTCTTGATGACGAAGACGTTCATGCCGACCGGCGGGTGGATGAGGCCGAGCTCGACGGTCATGACGATGATGACGCCGAACCAGATGGGATCGAAGCCGAGCGTCGACACCACCGGGAAGATGATCGGCACGGTGAGGATGATCATCGCCAGCGCATCCATCAGGCAGCCCAGCACCAGATACATCACCATGATGAGCGCAAGCACGCCGTAGCGCCCGAGGCCGAGGCCGGTCAGCAGCTCCGTCACCTTCTGCGGCGTCTGCGTGACGGTGAGGAAATAGCCGAAGAGCAGCGCGCCAATGAGCACCGTGAACACCGCGGCGGCGGTGCGCGTCGCGTGCAGCAGCGATTGCAGCAGCTGCGCCGGCGTCAGCTTGCGGCGCAGCACGCTGATGAGAAAGGCGCCGCCCGCGCCCACGCCGCCCGCTTCGGTCGGCGTGAACAGTCCGCCATAGAGGCCGCCGATGACGAAGATGAAGAGCAGCAGCGGCGCCCAGACCTGCTTCAACGCAGCAAGCCGCTCAGCCCCCGTGGCGTGCCGGCCGACGGGCAGGTAGTTGGGCCGCACGAAGCCGATGATCGCGATCGTCGCCATGTACATGGCGACGGCGAGACAGCCCGGCAGGATGCCGGCCATGAACAGCTTGCCGATATCCTGTTCGGTGATGAGGCCGTAGACCGCCAGCACCGTCGATGGCGGGAACATGGCGCCAAGCGTGCCGCCGGCGGCGATGACGCCGGTGGAGAAGGCCGGGGGATAACGGTATTGCCGCATCTCCGGATAGGCCACCGTGGCGAAGGTCGCGGCGGTCGCCACCGACGAGCCGGAAATCGCCGCAAAGCCGGCGCAGGCGCCGATGGTGGCGACGCCGAGCCCGCCGCGCAGATGGCCGACCAGGGCGTTGGCGGCGCGGAACAGCTCGCGGCTGATGCCCGAGGCGGAGACGATCGCGCCCATCAGCAAAAACATCGGGATGATGCCGAAATTGTAGTTGGCGACGGTGCGCATCGAGGTCTGGCCGACCATCTTCAGCGCCGGCAGGGCGCCGACGATGTAGCCGAAGCCGGTGACGCCGACGAGTCCCATCGCCATGCCGACGGGGACGCGGAGCAGCATCAGCGCGAAGAGCGCGACGAAGCCGATGATGGCGACGGCGTCGGTGCCGAGATGCATGTCACTCGACCGGTTCGAGCGACCGGAGCGGGCCCAGCGCCGCCGGCCGGAAGATGAGCCGCCAGGTCCTGATCGCGATCAGCAGCACCGCCGAGACATCGCCGAGCCAGGCAACGGCGAAGAACGGCCAGGTCGGCAGGTGCAGATCATAGGTCAGGACATTCTCTTCATAGGTGACGCGCACCTTGTCGAAGAGCGTCGCCGTGTGCACGGTGACGACGAGCAGCAGCACCGAGGTGGCGAAGACGTCGATGATCCGCTTGACCCGCGGGCTCGCCAGCGACCAGACAAGGTCGACGGTGATGTGCGTGCCGCGATAGCTCGTTGCCGCAATCCCCCAGAAGATGAGGATGCCGAGGAGCAGCCGGCCGAAATCGTAGCTGTCGGGAATGGTATAGCTGAAGAAATAGCGCAGCATCACCGAGATGAAGATATCGGCCGCGACCAGCCCGACGAAGAGCGCGGCGAGCAGTTCGATGCCGTCGATGAAGCGGTCCATGCGGCTCCGCCGCTGGCGGCTGCCGGGTTGCTCGGGTACATCTTGCTGCATGCCCGTTCACGCCGCCGGCTGAGCTTCCTCTCCGCACGAAGCGAGCGGAGAGGAAGCGCTGGGCTCGAGGCGATCTGCGCGAGCGCCGCTCAATCGGCCGCCTTGTACTTCACCAGCTCGGCCTTGAGCGACGCCAGCGCCTTGTCGGGATCGACGCCGGCCTTGCGCGCGCCGGCCGCCCATTCCGCCGTCAGCGGCTCGACCGCCTTCTTCCAGGCGGCGAGGTCATCGGCCGAAATCTTGTAGACGACATGGCCGGGCTCCTGCGCCAGCTTCGGACGGCCCGCCGCCTCGAAGGCGGCCCAGGGCGCGGCGACCTTGAGCGCCCATTGCGTCGTGCAGTGATCGTCGATTACCTTCTTCTGCGCCGCCGACATGCCGTCATAGGTCTGCTTGTTCATCACCCAGACGAAGGTGGTGACATAGAGTTGGGCGTCCATGTGGTACTTCACCACCTTGTCGATGCCGAAGAGGATGATCGAGCCCCATGGGAAGGTGACGGCGTCGGCGACATGGCGCTCCAACACGTCGCGCACTTCGGGTGCGGCGGCCTGGACGTTGGTGCCGCCGAGCAAGGTCACCATGTTGCCGATGGTGGCATCGGCCGGCCGGATCTTCATGCCCTTGATGTCCGAGGGCAGCATGATCTTCTTGTTGCCGTGAAACGTGCCGGGATCGTGGACGAAGGCGAAGCAGAAATGCACATCGTGCATCTCCTTGGCGGCGTATTGCCGGTACCACTGGTCGAGCGCCTCGGTGCCGCCATCGGCATTGGCCATGAGGAAAGGCAGCTCGCCCGCGGCGATGATGGGAAAGCGACCCGGCTGGTAGCCGGGATTGACGTAAGCGAGATCGGCGATGCCGTCGCGCGCCATGTCGTAATGGTCGACCGCTTTGCCCAGCTGCTCCGAGGTGAAGAGCGTCGCGGTGATGGAGCCGTGCGACTCCTTCTCGATATCTTTGGCCCAGGCCTCGAAGGCGGGGTTGAGCGGATGCGCCGGCGGGACCCAGGACGACATCTTGAGATGGACAGGCTTGTCTTGCGCGAGCGCGCCCCCCGCCGCGAGCAGCGCGACCGCAAGCGCGCCTAAAAGTGCCAGCTTCTTCATCGCTCTCCTCCCCATCATCGTTAATTGTTGGTACTCAAACTATCCTAGCCCAGGATCATTAGGGCTCGCAACCATCCTTCACACCAGACTCATGGTGAGGCGGCGCAGCGTGCGGATGAATTCGGACTTGTGCTTGAGACCGACGATTTCATCCAGCAGCCGGTCATGCGCGCGCGCATGCAAGGTCAGCTCGTCCAGCAGCCTCTCGCCTTTGGCGGTGAGCGACAGCGCGTAACTCCGCCGGTCGCTGGCGACGCGGCGGCGTTTCACCAGCGAGCGGCGCACGAGGTCGTTGAGCGCCGGCGTCAGGGTCGATTTGTCGCGGCCGGCGGCGCGGCCGAGCGCGGTCTGGGAGATGCCGGGATTCTCGCCGATCAGCGCCAGCACGGCAAAGCGGCCCGGGCGCATCTTGTAGTCGCGTACGCGGCGCGCGAAGGCCTGGAACGACGCTTCCTGCGCGAGGCGCAGATGGAAGCCGATGAAATCCGCGAGCGGGCCGAGGCGCAGCGTTTCTTCAGCGACATCGCTCTCGCGCGGCCGTCCTCGCCTGTCAGCGGCTTTCGCCATGCCGGAGACCTCCTTCGCCCGAGTTTTAGCACGTTTCCCGCTGCGCGGGACGGGTGTAGCGTGGACGAAGGAGGAGAGGAGACGCTGATGACCGAGGATCTCGCCTATCTCTCGGCCGGGGAGCTGGGCGCGCGCTACCGCGCCGGTAGCCTGACGCCGGTCGACGCAGTCGAGAGCGCGCTGACGCGGCTGGCGCGGCTCGAGCCGCTGCTCAACGCCTTTCAGCGCGTCGATGCCGAGGGCGCGCGACAGGCGGCGCGGCAATCGGCCGAGCGCTGGCGGCAGGGCGCGTCGCTCTCGCCGCTCGACGGTGTGCCGATCACCGTCAAGGACACGCTTCTTGCCAAGGGTTGGCCGACCTTGCACGGCTCGCGTACCGTCGAGGTCGCGCAGAGCTGGCGCGAGGATGCGCCGGAAGTGGCGCGGCTGCGCGCGGCGGGCGCGATCCTGCTCGGCAAGACGACGACGCCCGAATTCGGCTGGAAAGCGCTCACCGACAGCCCGTTGAAGGGCGCGACGCGCAGCCCGTGGAATCCCGAGATCACGCCCGGCGGTTCGAGCGGCGGCGCGGCGGCCGCACTCGCCGCCGGCATCGGCGCGTTGGCGCTCGGCACCGATGGCGGCGGCTCGATCCGCATTCCCGCGAGCCATTGCGGACTCTTCGGGTTCAAGCCGAGCTGGGGGCGCGTGCCGCATTATCCGCATAAGAGCCCGTTCTCCACCGTGATCTCGGGCGGGCCGCTGGCGCGCTCGGTGCGCGATGCCGCCGTGATGCTGAACGAGCTCGCGAAGCCCGATCCGCGCGATGTCACGGCGCTCCCCTATGAGACGTGCGACTGGTGCGACGGGCTCGAAGACGGCATCAAAGGGCTGCGCATCGCTTTTGCGCCGGGGCTCGGCGGCGCCGAGCCGCGCGATGCCGTGCTGCAGCCGGTGCGCGAAGCGGTCCGCCTGCTCGGCGAACTCGGCGCCGCGGTCGCCGATGCCGGCGCCATCATCGATCCGCTGCAGCCGCTTTTCGAGCCCTATTGGCTCGCCGGCTTCGCGCACACGTTGCGGCAGATTCCGCGCGACCGGCACGAGCTGCTCGATCCGCGCTTCCGCCTCCTCGCCGAGCAGGGCCTCGCCGTTGGGCTCGAGGCCTATTGCGCCGGCGCCATGGCGCGGCTTCATCTCGCCGAGCGCCTCCAGGCCTTCCATGCCGATTACGATCTGCTGGTGACGCCGGTTCTGCCGACGCCGCCGCCGCCGGTGACGACGCCTTATCATTCCGCCGGCTATGACCGCTGGCGCGACGCGGTGCCCTATACGCTGCCCTTCAATCTCGCCGGCAACCCGGCGGCGAGCATCCCCTGCGGCGTGACCGAGGACGGCCTCCCCGTCGGCGTGCAGATCGCCGGCCCCCGCTTTGCCGACGCGCTGGTGCTGCGCGCGAGCCGCGCTCTGGAGCAAGCGTTGCGCTGGCCGATGCCGCACCCCCTGCTCGAGGCGCGCTTGGCACGGCTCGTGGCCTAGGTTGTGTACGCATTTTAGACCATGAGACCCCGCAGCACGGTGTCACAAAGCCGCTCGGCCCAGGCTGGGTCGAGTGGCTCGAGCCAGGCCAACAGGCGGCCGTAGAAGGCGCCATAAAGAGCGTCGAGCGCCGCTTCGATGTCGATGTCCGGCCGGAACTCGCCATTGGCAATGCCGCGCTGCAGCAGCCGGAGGCCCTCCTCGCGGCGCGGCTTCACCAGCCGCTCGTTGTAGAGTTCGATCGTTGCCGCATCGCTTTGTCCCGCCGCGATGATGCCGGCGATGATGCAACCGTATCGGCCGCCCCAGATTTTTGCCATGAGCCGTAGGTTAGCTTTCAAATCCTCGCTCGCCGAGCGGGTCTGCGGGAATGGCGCTTCCCTTTGATAAAGATCGAGAAAACTGTCGATGGCGAGAGCTCCCTTGGACGGCCACCAGCGATAGATCGTCGTCTTTGCGGCGCCTGAGCGCGCCGCCACGGCCTCGATCGTGAAGCCGCCATATCCCTCGGCTTCGAGCGTCTCATAAGCGGCGCGCAGGATGGCGTGCCGGGTTGCTTCGTCGCGCTTCCGGCCTGGACCGCGGCGAGCGGCGGCTGTCGCCGTCGCGGCGGTCGCTTCCTCTTCGACTGTATCGGTCCTGGCCATATGGCTACCTCATTCAAAAACGGTACGTCTCGTATTCAGTTTTCGCAAGGGCAACTCGCCCCTCAGGGCTTATATAGATACGAAACGTATCGATTTTAAGACTGAATGAACCCGAACCTTGAAGGCCTCCCTGCAGCAGAAAGGCCATGTCATGCCCGACGACATCAAAATCCTGGCCCGCTCCGACGCCGCCGACGCGCCCACGACGCGACGCGATGCACCCCACGATCGAGCGGGGCGGATGACGCTCCCTGAAATGCCGTC
>JASHUO010000271.1 GCA_030039975.1 Alphaproteobacteria bacterium | reverse complement strand
AGAAATATGCCGAGTTTTCTCATCACCCCCCACCCACCGGCCCGCGCCCGGACATAGCCGAGTTTCTCGTTGTTGGATATGACTGTTCTACGAAGCCGGCCGCAGGACACCGGCCCGCGCCGCCCAGGCGCGCGGGGCGGATACCCGCTTCGGCCGATCGTTGGCCGCAACCGGCTCTGCCCCGGGGCAAGCGCCGCGACGCGGCGCCTCCTCGGGCACGGTCTCGACAACCCATTTCATCTCGATGCCGCCGGGGGTCCGAACCCAGCTCAGCCGCAGATTCCGCTTCATGACACACCGCCTTTCGCCGCCCGCAGCGGCCCGGGGCGGTGAAGCGGCGCCCTAAGACGTGAGGGCCTGCCGTTCCATCCGCGCCGCGCGGGCTGCGGGGATATCTCGTTTCGGGAGCGCCGCGGCCGCTGAGGCGGCCATGGCGCCGGGTCTGCTACAGTGGCTACTCATCTCTCTCCTCAGCTGCTTGCGCTCGCGACGCGCCGCGGCCGCCGGCGATGCGGCAGCACGCATGCCAAACGCGACCGACCCAAGTGCCGGTGCGGCGGCGCGTATCCTTTTCATGAGGCCGGTTCGGCTCCGCGAGCCGGACCCGGCAAAGCTCGGCCCGGATCAGGGCCAAAGCGAGGCTATCCCGCATGGTTCACCTTCCTTCCGCCTGCGCGGCCAGGGGTGAACCGGAGGGGTCAGCCGATGGCCACCCTTCCGTCCCTCTGCCCGCGGCAGGAGAGCGTCTCTTTCGAAGCCTCCGCCATTGCCAGCGTGGCGATGACGGCGGCCGGTCTAGGGTGACTGTCCATCTTTCTCTCTGACGTTGACTTGATCCGCAGCGTCGCTGGGACGGCGCGGAAGCGCTGCAAATATGTGCAGCTTCGCCCTCGTGTCAACCGCAATCGCGGCGCGGCGGAAAAATTTCGTCAGGGTGCCGACGCGCGGCGGTCGCCGCCCGCCTCGGCGGCGACGTCCTGGCGATGCCACCAGCCGCCGCCCAGCGCTTGGAACAAAGCGGCGGTATCGGCGAAGCGGTTCGCCTGCGCCACGACGAGGTTGATGCGCGCCTGCTGGTAGGTCTGCTGGGCATTGAGCAAGGTGAGATAGCTGATCGCGCCGAGCTGAAGCTGGCGGCGGGCGATCTCGAGGCTCTCGGCCGCGGCGCGCTCGGCGGTGACCGACGCCTTGAGCGCATCGGCATCGAGATCGAGCGCATGCAGGCTGTCGGCGACATTCTGGAACGCGGTGATCGCGGCGCTGCGATATTGCGCCTCCGCCTCGTCGAACGCGGCGCGGGCGGCACGCTCGCGATGGAGCAGCGCGCCGCCCTCGAAGATCGGCTGCGTCACGCTCGCCGCCAAGTCCCAGAAGCCGGTGCCGGGCGTGAACAGACGGTCCAGGGTGGTGGCGCTGGTGCCGGCATCGGCGGTGAGCGTGACGTTCGGCAGCCGGTTGGCGATGGCGACGCCGATGGCCGCGCTCGCCGCGTGCAGATTGGCCTCGGCGGCGCGCAGATCCGGCCGCTGCTCGACCAGCGCCGAGGGCACGCTCACCGGCAGCGCCTGCGGCAAGGTCAGGTCGGCAAGCTCGAAATGCTGCTGGACCTCGTCGCTGGGAAAGCGCCCTGCCAGCGCCGTCAGCAGATCGCGCTCGATGGTCAATTGCTTCTTGAGCGGCGGCAGGCTCGCCTGCGCCTGGGCCAGGACGGCGCGCTGCGCCACCACATCGGCATCGGCGATCTGCCCGAGCGCATATTGGCGCTGCAGCAGATCGAGGAGCTGGCTCTCGATGTCGATGATCTCGGTGGTGGCGGCGATCTGCGCGCGCAGCGATGCTTCTTGGACCGCCGCGGCGACGAGGTTGGAGGTCAGCGTCAGGTATGTCGCTTCGAGCTGGAAGCGCTGCACTTCCGCCTGTGCCTCGAGCCCCTCCACGGTGCGGCGATTGAGGCCGAAAACATCGGGCGTGTAGGAGACGCTGAGCTCAGCGGTGTAGAGCGTGAGATAGGCGCCGCCCGACGCCGCGGTCGGCGTGATGACGCCGGTCGCGACCTTCGAGCGGCTCGGCGTCAGGTTACCGGAGAGCGACGGCCAGAACGCAGCCTGCTGCGCCAGCACATTCTCTTGGGCGACGCGCAGCGCCGCCTGCGCCGCGGTGAGGTTGGGGTTGGCCTTCAGCGCCTGGTCGATCAACTGGCTGAGCGCCTCGGAATGAAACAGCGCCCACCATTGGCCGGGAATATCGAGCCCCCTGACGAAGCGCTGCGCCTCGCCGCCGGCGACATCGGCGGATGCCGTCGCCGCGGGGAGCGGCTTCGGCGTATAGTCCGCGTGCGGCGGCGCCGGCTTGGTGAAATCCGGACCGACGGCGCAGCCGGCGAGAAGCAGCAGAGCGGCAGCGCACCGGAGAGGAGCGGCCATCGCCTACTCCGCCGGCTTGGGCTGGAGGCTCGGCGCGGCGACGCGGCGCTCGCGCTGCGAGAACAGCTCGATGAGCACCGGCAGCACGACCAGGATGAGCAGCGGCGCGAGCAGGATGCCGCCGACCACGACCAGCGCCAGGGGCTTCTGCACCTGAGAGCCGATGCCGGTGGAGAGCGCCGCCGGCAACAGGCCGACGCAAGCCGCGACGCAGGTCATCATCACCGGCCGCATCTGCACATCGCAGGTGCGCAAAATCGCCTCGGCGCGCTCGACGCCCTGAGCCAGGAGAGCGTTGAAATACGACAGCACGATGATGCCGTCCATGGCGGCGATGCCGAACAGCGCGACGAAGCCGATGGCAGCCGACACACTGAAAGGCGTGTCGGTGACGTAGAGGGCGAACACGCCGCCGACCAGCGCCATCGGCATGACGCTCGCCGCCAGCAGCATGTCGGTGAGCGAGGAGAAATTGAGATAGAGCAGCATGCAGATGAGCGCGAGGCTCAGCGGCACGACCACCACCAGCCGCGCGATCGCCGCCTCCAGCTCGCCGAACTCGCCGACCCATTCGAGACGGTAGCCGCCGGGGAGGTGCAGCTCGCGCGCGATCTTCTGCTGCGCCTCGAGCACGGCGCCGCCGAGATCGCGGCCGCGCACGCTGAACTTGATCGGGATGTAGCGCTCCTGATTCTCGCGATAGATGAAGGAGGCGCCCGAGACCAGCTCGACCTTCGCCACCTCGCTCAACGGGATCTGGACGATGC
>JASHUO010000270.1 GCA_030039975.1 Alphaproteobacteria bacterium | reverse complement strand
GTCTTTCCATCCTGGCCTTTGAGCACGACCGTGCGATCGGCGTAATTGATCGCCGCGACTTGCGCTTGCATCTGGACATGATCGGCGACGACGAGGCCCCGCATCGCAGTTCCGGGCGCCGTGGTCGTGCCGGTCTGCGCCTGAGCGAGCGGCGACGACAGTCCCAATGCCAGCATGGCGGCGAAGAGCGTCGGGGCAGTACGATTCATCTGGCTACTCCTTCTTTGCTCGTCAGGCTGCCGTAATCGCGCAGCGTGCCGCCATCCGGCGCATTGCCGACGCGCCAGCGGCACTTGCCTTAGTTTTCTTGGGGGCGAGACCGCCTGCGCCCTACGGTACGAAGGTCGCTCCAGCAGCCGGGTTGCCGAACTCAGGGGATTGTCATCGGCGGATCGTGGTTTGCCCCGATGGTGCGTTGATGCGCAGGCGAGATCATGGCCCTTCGCCGGTCATGCGCGAAGGCGAGGCGGGACAAGTCATGGCGCCATTGTACATCGCTCTGCTCATCTTCGGCGTCGTCTTCGCTGGCGCGCTGCTTGGCGTCGGCCTGCACCGCTGGCTGCCCGAGCAGCATATCGGAGACAGCTCGAAAGATGTGGTGCGGCTGGTCATGGGGCTTATCGGCACGATGGCGGCGCTGGTCCTCGGCTTGCTGATCGCCTCGGCCAAGAGCTCGTACGACACGCAAAGCGCGGAGCTGGTACAGCTCGCCGCCCAAATCGTCCAGCTCGACCGGGTCCTGTCGGTCTACGGTGCCGAGGCGAAGGAGGCGCGCGCCGAGTTTCGTTCGGCGGTGGAGGCGGCCGTCGATCGCATCTGGCCGTCCGATCGTCCCGGAGGCGCCAATCTCGACCTGCCGGGAAATGCCAATGTGCCGACGGGTTCCTACGCCATGATCGCAAGCTTGGAACCGCACACCGCGGCTCAGCGCGTCGCGCAGAACCGGGCGCTTGAGATCGCCATCGGCCTCAGCCAGACCCGCGTGCTGATGTATGAGCAGTCCGGCAGTTCGATCTCCTGGCCGTTTCTCGTCGTGCTGGTGTTCTGGCTGCTGATCTTGTTCATGGGCTTCGGTCTGTTCGCGCCGGCCAACCCGACGGTGATCGTCACCCTTCTCGTCGGCGCGCTGTCTGTCGCCGGCGCGGTCTTCCTCATTTTGGAGCTCGCCCAGCCCTATGCGGGATTGATGCGCCTGTCGAGCGCGCCACTGCGCAATGCGCTCGCGCAGATTGGGTCCTAGACCGCGTCATCGGGTCGCCCGCCAGGCTCGACCTCTTCTCGATCCCGTGCGGACGACCCGCCCATCACCCGTCAGGGCAATCGCACTTGTCGCCACGCCCGCCGCAGGAAGGGATTCACCAGATCGGGAGCGGCAGTCCCTGCGGATGCCGGCACGGAGAAGTGAGGACTGCCGGCGACAATGCCGCGCCTCCGTGCTGCTGCCATCGTCTACAGGTCTTCCGCGCGGCTTCTCGGGCTTGCTCCGGATTGTGAAGCCTCCGGCGGGCTCCGAGGATGCCGTTGGGGGCGAGAATGGATCAGAAGATGCCGATGGCCGGGCAAAAGCGCGATTGGAAGCGGGCCTTCGTCGACGCGTCGAGGCACTTTTTCGGGCTCTTTCTCTATCTCTGGGTCATGTACGGCCTGTTTCTCCTGCACGAATCGGTCGTTCTCGCACGCTACAACATTCCCTTCACCCGCTGGGGCGTCGCCATCGTCAGCGCTTTCATCCTGGCGAAGATCATGCTCGTCATGGAGGAATTCGACGTCGCTCGCGGCTTCGAAGACCGACCGCTGATCTATCCCATCCTTTACAAATCCGTCGTGTTCGCCATCGTCTTCATAATTTTCTACGTTGTCGAAGAGGTCGTCGGCGGGTTGTGGCGGGGAAAGACCCTGTCCGAGAGCATTCCGTCGATCGGCGGCGGCACGCCGCAAGGAATCCTGGTTGCCGTCGTGATCGTGACCTTCGCGCTCGTTCCCTATTTCGCGTTCAGGGAGCTCGGCCGAGCCATTGGCGAAGACGAGCTGCGCGCGATCCTCTTCAAGCGCGGTCGCAAGGCAGGCGCTGGCGATGGAGCGGCCAAATCAGCGCGCTAGCCGGCGCGACGAGAGCCCAAGCGCTTTGCGTGCCTGGCAGGATCCTGGGCTCCCGCATTCCTCGACACTCAGGGTTTTGCCGGATAGCCCTTGGTCACTGGCTATTCTTGCGGCGGTACTTCTCATGTCCTGCGTCGGCGGTGCGTGGGGCCAGGACATGGAGCCGCGCGCCTATTCCGCGGTGCCGATCGATGCCAACTTTCTGATCGCCAATTACCAGCGCATGACCGGCAGCGTCTCGCTCGACCCGTCACTGCCGATCACCGGGGTGAAGGCATCGATCAATACCGGCACGCTCGCCTATGACCGCACCTTCGATCTCTTCGGGACGACGGCGAGCGCGGCGCTCGCCGTGCCTTATGTCAACGGCGAGGTCAGCGGCGAGGTCTTCACCGAGGGGAAAGAGGTCACGCGCTCGGGCCTCGGCGACTTCAGGCTCCGCTTCACCGACAATTTCATCGGCAACCCCGCGCTCTCGGCCAAGGCCTTCGCCGAACGCAAGCCGGCGACGACGGCGGGAGTGAGCCTCACCGTGGTCGCTCCGACCGGCGATTACGATCCCAACAACCTCGTCAATATCGGCTCCAACCGTTGGGCGTTCCGCCCGGATATCGGCGTCTCGCAGCCCTTCGGCGACTGGTTCGCCGACGCAGCGGTCGGCGCGTGGCTGTTCACCGACAACGGCAATTTCTTCCAGGGCCATGTGCACGGGCAGGCCCCGATCGTGGTGGCGCAGACGCATGGCGGCTACAATTTCCGTCCCGGCCTGTGGCTCGCAGCCGATGTGATCT
>JASHUO010000269.1 GCA_030039975.1 Alphaproteobacteria bacterium | reverse complement strand
GTCACCGCGCCCGGACGGAGCCATTCCTGCGCGGCGCCCTGCGTGATGCGGATCGCATCGCGCGACACGACCATGGAGAGCGCGAAGGCGGCGCCGGTCTGGCGCTGGCAGTCACGGCAATGGCAGGCATAGACGGTGATGGGCGCGGCGTCGATAGCATAGCGGACAGCGCCGCATTGGCAGCCGCCGGTGAGCGGAAGCCTCATCGCCGTCACGACAGATCGACGGCGTGGCGCTTCAAATCCGCGAGCGCACAATAGTCGAGCGCGCCTTCATGCGTAGCGCGGAGCGCGACCCGCGGCGCCCGCCCTGCCTCCAGCGCCTCTTGCCAGCGCGGCGCGCAGAGGCACCAGCGATCGCCGGGCTTGAGACCGGGAAAGCCGAATTCCGGCACCGGCGTCGAGAGATCGTTGCCGCGCGCCTTGGAGAAGGTGAGAAACTCGGCGGTCATTACCGCGCATACCGTGTGGCTGCCGCGATCCTCGGCCGAGGTGTCGCAGCAGCCATTGCGGAAGAAGCCCGTCACGGGCTTGACCGAGCAGCTCTCGAGCCGCTCGCCCAACACGTTGCGCGACGGCCTGCGCCCGTTTCCTCCAGCCTGGTCCCGCGGCATGGCCCCTCTCCTTCTGTTCCTCAGAAGGATATAGCGCGATGTCGGCCAGCTGCAATTCGGCCGGTGCGCCTTTCGACCGGCTCAGGATGTTGGGGCGCTGCCCGCCTAGCGCGCGAGCGAGCCTTTGAGGGCGCGATTGGCGACGATGAGCATGGCGACGTCGGGCGTGGGCGTCGCCTCGACCTCGCGCAGCAAGGGCTCGACGCCGGCGAGCATCTCGATATTGGCCTCGAGCCAGGGGCCGAAATTGCGGCCCTCGGCAATCGCTTTGGCGGTGAATTCGGCCTGATGCGCGTAGAAATCCTCTTGCAGCGAATCGACCGCGACCTTCTGCCATGCGGTCTGGGGCTTCAGCCGTCGCGCCGCCATGCGCAGCGCGTCGAGACGGAAGCGCGCGCCGACGGCATAGAAGCCGCGGCCAACATCGACGATGCCCATGCCGCTGCCGAGGCCGAGCCGCACGATGTCGACGGCGGAGACGAGGAAGTCGAGCCGCGCCGCCATCAGTGCCGCCTCCGAGGGCACGCCGCGCTCGATCAGCGCCTCGGCGCGGCGCGCCAGCTCGGCGCGCTGCGGCGGCGGCAGGATCTCGGAGATGTGGTCGGCGAGCGACTCGATGCCGGGGCGGAAGCTATCGACCTGCGCCTCGATGTCGAGCGGGCCGCCGCCGCGCAGGAACCAGGCGGTGGCACGCTCCATCAGCCGGTTGCCGGCCAGCAGCATCTCGGTCTGGGTCTGCGCGCTCACCACATTGTCGAGCCGGCTCACGGCGCGCCACAGCGTTTCGAGATCGAAGACCTGCTTCACGATCATGTAGGCGCGCGTAATGTCGCCGGGAGCGCGGCCGGTGCGCTCGCGCATCTCCGCCAGGAAGGTGATGCCGGCATGGTTGACGAGATCATTGGCCGCGACCGTAGCGATGATCTCCTTGCGCAGCCGATGCGCCGCGATCGCGGAGCGGAAGCGTTCGACCAGAACCGACGGGAAATAGGCGAGGAGATCGCGCTCGAGCTGCGGATCGGCGGGGAGGTCCGAACGCGCGAGCTCATGCGCCAGCGAGTTCTTGACATAAGCCATGAGCACGGCGAGCTCAGGACGCGTCAGGCCATGGCCCGAGGCGGCGCGCGCGGTGAGCTCCTCGTCGCCGGGCAGGAACTCGACGGCGCGATCGAGCTCGCCCGAGCGCTCCAGCGCGCGCATCACGCGCAGCTGTTGATCGATCCGCTCGGCGCCCTGGGCCTCGGCCAAGGTGAGCGTCAATCCCTGCAGGTAGTTGTCGGCGAGAACCAGATCGGCGACGGCGTCGGCGGTCGCATGCAGCAGCGTGTTGCGCTGCTTCTCCGTGAGATCGCCGGCGCGCACCACCGCGTCCAGCACAATCTTGATATTGACCTCGTGGTCGCTGGTATCGACGCCGGCCGAGTTGTCGATGGCGTCGGTGTCGACGCGGCCGCCCTTCAAGGCGAAGGCGATGCGCCCGCGCTGAGTCACGGCGAGGTTGGCGCCTTCGCCGATCACCGGGGCGCGGAGCGTATCGGCATCGACGCGGAGCGCATCATTGGCGCGGTCGCCGACGTCGGCGTTACGCTCTGCCTTCGCCTTGACATAAGTGCCGATGCCGCCGAACCACAACAGGTCGACGGGCGCGCGCAGGATCGCCTGGATCAGCTCCGCCGGCGTCAGCGCCTTGTCGGTGACGGCGAGGCGCCGGCGCACCGGCTCGCTGAGCTCGATCGATTTGAGGCCGCGCTCGAAAACGCCGCCGCCGGGCGAAATGAGCTTGCGATCGTAATCGGTCCAGCTCGAGCGCGGCAGGTCGTAGAGCCGTTTGCGCTCGGCGAAGCTGCGCGCCGGATCGGGATCGGGGTCGAGGAAGATGTGGCGGTGGTCGAAGGCGGCGACGAGCTTGATGTGCTCCGAGCGCAGCATGCCGTTGCCGAAGACGTCGCCGGACATGTCGCCGACGCCGGCGACGGTGAAGTCGGTGCTCTGAATGTCGGCGCCGCGCTCGCGGAAGTTGCGCTTCACCGTCTCCCAGGCGCCGCGCGCGGTGATGCCGAGCTTCTTGTGGTCGTAGCCTTCGGAGCCGCCCGAGGCGAAAGCATCGCCGAGCCAGAAGCCGTATTCAGCGGCAACCTCGTTGGCGATGTCGGAGAAGGTCGCCGTGCCCTTGTCGGCGGCGACGACGAGATAGGGATCGTCGCCGTCATGGCGCACCACCGCCGCGGGTGGCACGATCGTATCGCCGACGATGTTATCGCTGAGGTCGAGCAGCCCGCGCAGCAGCGTCTTGTAGCATTCGATGCCTTCGGTCTGCCATGCCTCGCGCGTGAGGCCGGCGCGCTTCACCACAAAACCGCCCTTCGAGCCGGTCGGCACGATGACGGCGTTCTTCACCACTTGCGCCTTCATCAGGCCAAGAATCTCGGTACGGAAATCCTCCTTGCGGTCGGACCAGCGGATGCCGCCGCGCGCCACCTTGCCGGCGCGCAGATGCACGCCCTCGACACGCGGGCTGAGCACGTAGATCTCGTAAAGCGGGCGCGGCAGCGGCAGCAGCTCGATCTCGTGGCTGGCGAGCTTCACCGAGAGGTAAGGCTTGGGCTCGCCCGAAGGCAGGCGCTGGAAGTAATTGGTGCGGAGGCTCTTGCGAATGAGCAGGAGATAGCTGCGCAGGATACGGTCTTCATCGAGCCCTTGCACCCGATCGAGCGCTTGCTCGACGGCGACGGCGGCACGCGTCTCCTCGGTATCGCGATCGGCCTCGAGCGACGGATCGAAGCGGCGCTCGAACAGCACCAGCAGGCCGGCGGCGATAGCGGGATGCGCGGCGAGAGCATCCTCCATATAGGCCTGGCTATAGGCGCTGCCGGCCTGGCGCAGCAGCTTCGAGTAGAGGCGCAGCACCGTCACCTGCCGCCAGGAGAGCCCGGCGGCGAGCACCAGGCGGTTGAGCCCGTCGCTCTCCATCGCGCCGGACCAGATCTCCAGGAACGCCTCTTCGAAGCGGGCGCGGTCGCGCGTCACATCTACGCCGTCGGCGGGCGCCGTCAGGCTGAAATCCTGCAGCGACAACGCCGCGCCCTCGGCCGGGGTCATGGTGTACGGCACTTCCGCGATCACCTTGACGCCGAGATGCTCGAGCACCGGCAGCACGTCGGAAAGCGCCAGCGGCGCGCCTTGGCGATAGATCT
This sequence comes from Alphaproteobacteria bacterium, assembly GCA_030039975.1. Lineage (GTDB taxonomy): Bacteria > Pseudomonadota > Alphaproteobacteria > ATCC43930 > CGMCC-115725 > DAHUYF01. The sequence continues at coordinate 812 of JASHUO010000269.1, read as the reverse complement.
TGAGGCGTAGCTCCGACTCGCCGCCCTCGAGCGTGCGGTAGAGGCAGACGGCGATGCCGCCGCGCTGCCGCAGCTCTTCGAAGCGCTCGATATCATAGACGGCGAGCGCTGCGTTGAAGCGCTCGCGGTAGGCGGTGGGGAAGGCCTCGCCATAGCGGCGAAGCAGCATCGTGCCGAGCTCTTCGCCCAGCGAATCGCCAAGCGCATCGGCAAGGCGGTCCGCCCAGCTTCGCGCCGCTTGAGCGAGCCGCTTCTCGACTTGCCCGACATCGACCAGCGCGAGCTGCCCCGGTTTGGTGCGCAGGATGAAATGGACACGCCCCAGCACCGACTCGTCGAGCTGAGTGGCGAAGGTATCGACCGTGCCACCGAAAGACTCTTCGAGAATGGCGGCGAAACGCTGGCGCAGCGCCGTGTCGTAGCGCTCGCGCGGCACATAGACGACGCAAGAGACGAAACGCTCGAACGGGTCGCGGCGGACGAAAAGCGCGACGCGCTGGCGCTCCTGCAGATTGAGAATGCCGAGCACCGTGGCGAAGAGCTCGTCCTCGGCGATCTGGAACAGCTCGTCGCGCGGGTAAGTGTCGAGGATGTGCTGCAGCGCCTTGCCGTCATGACTCTGCGTGCCGAAGCCGGAGCGCTTCATCACATGTTCGACCTTACGGCGGAGCAGCGGGATCTGCCGCGGGCTGCGGCTATAAGCGAGCGAGGTGAAGAGCCCGGCGAAAAGGCGCTCGCCCGCCGCTTTGCCCTCAGCGTCGAACATCTTGACGCAGATCACGTCCATATGGACGGGGCGATGCACCACCGCG
>JASHUO010000268.1 GCA_030039975.1 Alphaproteobacteria bacterium | reverse complement strand
CTGTCGAAGACTTGGCGCACCAGGCGCGCCTTTTCCTCGGCCTTGACCCGGCGATAGCCGAAATCGGCCTCGCCGCTTGTCTCGCTGCCCGCCATGTGCTGCAACATAGCTCCTGGAAGCCTGCCGAGACCAGAGGAGCGCCACCCGCACCGCCATGCCCGAGCTGCCTGAAGTCGAGACTGTGCGACGCGGCCTGGCGCTGCGCCTCGAAGGGCGGCGGGTGCAGCGGCTGCGCCTCAACCGCCCCGATCTGCGCATCCCCATGCCGGCCGATCTCCCCGCGCGGGTCGAGGGGCGGCGCGTCGACCGGCTTGGGCGCCGCGCCAAATACATCCTGCTCCATCTCGAGGATGGCGGCGTCGTCATCGCCCATCTCGGCATGTCCGGCCGGCTCGTGCTCTCGGATTCCGGGAACGCCGCGCCATCCGATCCGCATGACCATGTCGTCTTCACGCTCGAGGACGGCACCGAGCTGCGTTTCAACGATGCCCGCCGCTTCGGCGTGCTCGACTATGCCGACGGCAAAGATCTCGAGCGGCACAAATTCTTCATGCATCTCGGGCCCGAGCCGCTCGGCAACGAGTTCAACGGCCCGGCGCTCGCCGCGAAGCTCGAAGGCAAGGCGACGCCGCTCAAGGCGGCGCTGCTCGATCAACGCGTCGTCGCCGGACTCGGCAACATCTATGTCTCGGAGAGCCTGTTTTATGCCGGGCTGTCGCCGCGGCGGCTGGCCGGCACGGTGGCGGGCCCACGCGCCGAGCGGCTGGTCCAGGCGATCCGCGACGTGCTGGAGCGCGCCATCGCCGCCGGTGGATCGAGTCTGCGCGACTATGTCCAGGCTTCGGGCGAACTCGGCTATTTCCAGCATCAATGGGCGGTCTACGGCAAAGAGGGCGAGCGCTGCCCCGGCTGCGATTGCCGGCACGGGATCAAGCGCATCGTGCAAAGCGGCCGCTCGACCTTCTATTGCGGCAAGCGCCAGCGCTGAAAGGGTTGTGATGCGCCTCCGCCGGATCGCCCTCTTGCTCTTATTGCTGATGCCGCTGCCGGCGCTGGCCGACAGCTTCGTCGCGGGCACCGAGGACGTGCCGCTGATGCCGCAACTGCAACCGGTTGACGGCTCTGCCCTCACTTTCGACAAGCCGCAAGGCCGCATCGTCGAGGCGCAAGCGAGCGGCAAGGTCACGCGCGCCGGCGTCCATGCCTTTTATGCCGAGACCCTGCCGCAGCTCGGCTGGAAACCCGCCGGCGCCGAGGCCTGGCAGCGCGAAGGCGAGACCTTGCGGCTCGATTTCCACGGCGCCGACGGCGCGCTCACCGTCGGCTTCACCCTGTCGCCGCGTTAGCCGCGGCGCTCTTTCGGAGATTTCCGGCAATGGCCTACGAAATGATCCTGGTCGAGACCCGCGGTGCCGTCGGCCTCATCCGCCTCAATCGGCCCAAGGCGCTCAACGCGCTGTGCGACACGCTGGTGCGTGAGCTCGGGGCGGCGCTCGACATATTCGAGGCCGACGATGCGATCGGCGCCGTCGTCATCACCGGCAGCGACAAGGCCTTCGCCGCCGGCGCCGATATCAAGGAGATGGCGGGCCGCAGCTATATGGACGTCTATCTCGGCGATTTCATCACCAAGGGCTGGGAGCGCGTCACCACCTGCCGCAAGCCGATCATCGCCGCGGTGGCGGGTCACGCCTTGGGCGGCGGCTGCGAGCTCGCCATGATGTGCGACACCGTCATCGCCGCCGACACGGCGAAGTTCGGCCAGCCCGAGATCCTGCTCGGCGTCATCCCCGGCGCCGGCGGCACGCAGCGGCTGACGCGCTTCGTCGGCAAGGCGAAGGCGATGGACATGGTGCTCACGGGCCGGACGATGGATGCGGCCGAGGCCGAGCGCAGCGGCCTGGTCAGCCGTGTCGTCCCGGCGGCAACCCTCATCGACGAGGCGGTGGGCATGGCCGCGCGCATTGCCGAGCTGTCGCGGCCTTCGGTGATGATCGCCAAGGAAGCCGTCAACCGCGCCTATGAGACGACGCTCGCCGAAGGCATCCGCTTCGAGCGCCGCGTCTTCCACTCGCTCTTCGCCACCGAGGACCAGAAAGAGGGCATGGCGGCGTTCGTCGAGAAGCGGAAGCCGAGGTTTAAGAACAGGTAGCTGTCAGCTGTCAGCTATCAGCCGTCAGCTTGGAGCTTGCGGAAACAGCGCACGATGATGAATTCGGATCGGAGCGCGTCGTTAAGGATCTCGTTAAGGGAAATTAAGAGCGTCCCGCGGGCATTCGTTGCGGCGATAGCTGACGGCTGACGGCTGAAAGCTGACAGCTCCTTCTTGACGCGGCCGCAGCGGCACCGCTATAAGCGCGCCTCCCCGTCAGACATCGGCAAGAGGGCAGGTCGGCCCATGGCGACACATGTTTCGGCAGAAAAGCGTATCCGCCAGACGGCGCGGCGGACCGTGGTCAATCGCGCGCGGCTCTCGCGCCTGCGCACCTTCGTCAAGAAGGTCGAGACGGCGATCGCCGCCGGCGACAAGGAAGCGGCGCGCACGGCGCTGAAGGAAGCGCAGCCGGAACTGCAGCGCGGTGCGCAAAAGGGCGTCGTTCACAAAAATGCCGTGGCGCGCAAGTTGTCGCGCCTTTCCGCGCGCATCAAATCGCTCTGACTGTCACATACGATATCGCGCGCGAAGAATCGCCTGCAGGTGTTGGAAGCGGCGGCGATTTCTTTCGCTGATCGCATTCAAAAACAGCGCGTGGATCGCGGCTTCTGCGCCACAGGATGAAAAAAATGTGGCACGTTCACCTTTCGGTCATCTTGCGATCGCGATGCGCGCTTCGTTAGAGTTATCGATGGAAGGCAACTGCAGGTCCGCGACACGACAAAACGTCCCGAATGCAGTGCCAACCATTGCTGACAAGTGCTTAGCGGTGGGCGAGTAAGTAGAAGTTCAGTACGCTCGTGTAACTGCGCTTACCGACTGACGGGGATCGGCGAGGGAGGGACCCTCTCGCGTCGAAGGGGAACTTGCGTCCAAGTGCGTTGAGTTTCTTCGGGGGGATGTGGTGGCAGCAAAATTGGACCCGATGGCGCAATCCGCGTCGGGAGAAAAACGGAAGCCTCTTCTCGGAACAATGACAGGGGGGATGCGCCGGGAGGCGCGTCTTCCGACAATCAGTGTCGTGCCCCATGCTCGCGCGAAGGAGTAACGGCATGGCGAAGACGACGGCAGCCGCAGGCAGCAGCGGCGGCAGCGGCGATATTCAGGCGCAGTGGGCGCGCGTGCGCGGACGCCTCCGCGACGAGTTCGGCGAGGCCGCCTTCCGCAGCTGGCTCAAATCCATGACCTTGGCCGAAGTCATCGAAGGCCGCGTGCGCATCGGCGTGCCGACGCGCTTCCTGCGCGACTGGGTCGCGGCGCATTACGCCGACCGCATCCGCGCGCTCTGGAACGCCGAGAACGGTGCCATCTCGGCCATCGACATCTTCGTCAGCGGCACCGGCGCGCCCACCACCGAGGTCGCGGCGCCGGCGATCATCGCCAAGGACAAGGAGAAGGATAAAGACACGCCCGCCACGGCCGAGCCGGGCGAGGAGAAGGAGATCGGCGCCGCGCTCGATCCCCGCTTCACCTTCGAGAATTTCGTCGTCGGCAAGCCCAACGAGCTGGCGCATGCCGCGGCGCGCCGCGTCGCCGAATCCTCGGTCGGTCCGGGCCGCTCGGTGCCGTTCAATCCGCTCTTCCTCTATGGCGGCGTGGGTTTGGGCAAGACGCACCTCATGCATGCCATCGCCTGGCACATTCGCACGCATGACCCGTCGCGCAAGCTCATTTACCTCTCCGCCGAGAAGTTCATGTACCAGTTCATCCGGGCCTTGCGCTTCAAGGACACGATGGCGTTCAAGGAGCAGTTCCGCTCGGTCGACGTGCTGATGATCGACGACGTGCAATTCATCAGCGGCAAGGACTCGACCCAGGAAGAGTTCTTCCACACCTTCAATGCGCTGGTCGATCAGAACCGCCAGGTGATCATTTCGGCCGACAAGTCGCCCTCCGACCTCGAAGGGATGGAGGAGCGCATGCGCTCCCGCCTCGGCTGGGGGCTGGTCGCCGATATCCACCCGACCACCTACGAGCTGCGCCTCGGCATCCTTCAGGCCAAGGCCGAGCAGCAGCGCATGCAGATCCCGGTCAAGGTGCTGGAGTTCCTGGCGCACAAGATCACCTCGAATGTGCGCGAGCTCGAAGGCGCCTTGAACCGCATCGTCGCCCATGCCCAGCTCGTCGGCCGCGCCATCACCATCGAGAGCGCGCAGGAGGTGCTGCACGACCTGCTGCGCGCCAACGACCGGCGCGTCACCATCGACGAGATCCAGAAGCGCGTCGCCGAGCATTACAACATCCGCCTCGCCGACATGCACTCCGCGCGCCGCGCCCGCGCCGTCGCCCGGCCGCGCCAGGTGGCGATGTGGCTCTGCAAGCAGCTGACGCCGCGATCCCTGCCGGAGATCGGCCGCAAGTTCGGCGGCCGCGACCACACCACGGTGATGCATGCCGTGCGCAAGATCGACGAGCTGCGCTCGACCGACCGCACGCTGGCGGAGGATATCGAGCTGTTGAAGCGGATGTTGGAGACTTGAGTTGTCGGTTTTCAGTGGTCAGTTGTCAGTCCCGGTGGTCGGCGACTGATAACTGACAACTGACGACTCGGCCGACCGCTAACCCCCTACCTTTCCCAAGCTTTTCCCGGCCCGCGGGCGGTGTACCCGCACCCCCCTTCATGCTATAGTGCCATACCGTTCCGCTGGGGTCCCCGGGACCGCTGCGGCGGGGGGTCTGGCGGCCTTCCCAGGAGGTCGCCGGAGCATCGACAACCGCCAAAACGAGCGTGAACTCGCCGCCATGAAGCTGACCATCGAACGCGCCGCGCTGCTCCGCGCCTTGGGCCATGTGCAGAGCGTCGTCGAGCGCCGCAACACCATTCCGATCCTGTCGAACGTGCTGCTGCGGGCCGAGAGCGGGGAGCTCGCGCTCTCCGCCACGGATATGGATCTCGAGATCGTCGCCTCGGTCGCGGTGCAGACCGCGCGCAAGGGCGCGACCACCGCGCCGGCGCATACGCTTTACGACATCGTGCGCAAGCTGCGCGAAGGCGCGCAGGTCGAGCTCGACAGCGCCGGGGACAAGGGCGCCCTCACCTTGCGCTCGGGCCGCTCCACCTTCACGCTCGCCTGCTTGCCGCCCGAGGACTACCCGCTGATGACGGGCGGCGATCTGGCGCACAGCTTCACCCTGTCGGCGGCGGATCTGAAGCGCCTCATCGATCGCACGCGCTTTGCCATCTCGACGGAAGAGACGCGCTACTATCTCAACGGCATCTTCCTCCACGCCGCCAAGAGCAACGATGTGCCGATGCTGCGCGCGGTGGCGACCGACGGGCACCGCCTCGCCCGCATGGAGATCCCGCTGCCGGAAGGCGCCGCGGGCATGCCGGGCGTGATCGTGCCGCGCAAGACGGTGACCGAGCTGCGCAAGCTCATCGACGAGGTCGAGCAGGACGTGCAGATCGCGCTCTCCGACACCAAGATCCGCTTCAGCTTCGGCGCCGCGGTGCTGACCTCGAAGCTGATCGACGGCACCTTCCCCGACTATGACCGGGTGATCCCCTCGGGCAACGACAAGATCCTCGAGGTCCAGTGCAAGGAGTTCGCCGAGGCCGTCGACCGCGTCTCCACCATCTCGACCGAGAAGAGCCGGGCGGTGAAGCTCACCATCGAGCGCGGCAGCCTGATGCTGTCGGCCACCAGCCCCGAAAACGGCACCGCCACCGAGGAGATCGAGGTGCGCTACAACGCCTCCCCGCTCGAGATCGGCTTCAATTCCCGCTACCTCCTCGACATCACCGAGCAGATCGAGGGCGAAGGGGCGCGCTTCGCCATGGCCGATGCCGCCTCGCCCACCGTGGTGCGCGATACCGCCGATGCGAGCGCGCTCTACGTGCTCATGCCGATGCGGGTCTGAGGCCGGCGCCGAGAGTGCGGGACGAAGCGTCTATCGCCTTGCCGATGCTGGCAGAAAGCGCGACCGCTCCCCATATGATGGGCATGATTCCGGCAGCCGCCGCCGCGCCGGCGCGGCCGGCCGTGACCCGTCTCGCGCTCACCGATTTCCGCAGCTATGCGAGCGCGCGCCTCGCGGCAGACGACCGGCCGGTGGTGCTCACCGGCCCCAATGGCGCCGGCAAGACCAACCTGCTGGAGGCCTTGTCCTTCCTGGCGCCGGGTCGCGGCATGCGGCGGGCCAGGCTGGCCGAAATCGACCGCCGCGCACCGGCGGGCGCGGCCGGCGCCTGGACGGTGGCCGCCACGGTGGCGACGCCGCAAGGCCCGGTGCAGATCGGCACCGGGCGCGATGCGACGAGCGACAGCGGCGAGCGGCGGCTGTTGCGCATCGATGGCGCCGTCGCCAAGAGCCAGGCGGCGCTGGCCGAGTATCTGAGCCTGGTCTGGCTGACGCCGCAGATGGACCGGCTGTTCCTCGAGGGCAGCGCGCCGCGGCGGCGCTTCCTCGACCGGCTGGTGTACGGTTTCGACCCGGCCCATGCGGCGCGGGTCGCCGCCTATGAGCAGGCGATGCGCGAGCGGGCGCGGCTGCTGCGCGACGGGCCGGCGGATGCGGCCTGGCTTCAGGCGCTCGAGCAGCGCATGGCCGAGCATGGCATTGCCGTAGCGGCGGCGCGGCGCGAGGTGACGGCGCGGCTCGACGCGGCCTGCCGTGCTGCGGAAGGACCTTTCCCCGCCGCCCGGCTGGAGCTCACCGGCGAGGTCGAGCGCTGGCTCGAGGAGAAGCCGGCGCTGGCCGCCGAAGAGGAGCTGCGCTTGCGGCTTGCCGCTGCGCGCCGCCTCGACGGTGAGAGCGGCACGACCACGGTCGGGCCGCATCGCGGCGATCTCACGGTGAGCCATGGCGGCACCGGCATGGCGGCCGCGCAATGCTCGACCGGCGAGCAGAAGGCGCTGCTGATCGCGGTGCTGCTGGCGCAAGCGCGGCTGCAAACGGCGCTGCGCGGCATGGCGCCGGTGATGCTGCTCGACGAGGTGACGGCGCATCTCGACGCCCAGCGCCGCGCCGCGCTGTTCGCGGAGATCGCCGGGCTCGGCGCGCAGGCCTGGCTCACCGGCACCGATCCCGGGCTCTTCGCCGAGCTCGAGCGGTCGGCACAGTTTTTCGGCGTGGCCGACGGCGCGATCGCGCCGCTCTGAGTGAAACAAGGACAGGTTAGAGATGAGCGAACCGGCAGTTCCCGAGACGCCGCCCGAGCATGAGGGCGAATACACCGCGCAGTCGATCAAGGTGCTGCGCGGGCTCGACGCCGTGCGCAAGCGTCCGGGCATGTATATCGGCGACACGGATGACGGCTCCGGCCTCCATCACATGGTGTACGAAGTCGTCGACAACGCCATCGACGAAGCGCTGGCGGGCTATTGCGACACGGTCACGGTGACGCTCAACGCCGACGGTTCCTGCACCGTCAGCGACAATGGCCGCGGCATTCCCGTCGATATCCACGCCGAAGAGGGTGTGTCGGCGGCCGAAGTCATCATGACCCAGCTCCACGCCGGCGGTAAGTTCGACCAGAACTCCTACAAGGTCTCGGGCGGGCTGCATGGTGTCGGCGTCTCGGTGGTGAACGCGCTGTCCTCGCGCCTCGAGCTGCGCATCTGGCGCGACGGGCGCGAGCATTTCATGCGCTTTGGCGATGGCGATCCCGAGGCGCCGCTCGCCGATGTCGGTGCGGCGCCGCTGCTGCCCGGCGACGGCAAGGCCGGGCACAAGACCGGCACCGAGATCACCTTCCTGCCGAGCACCGCCACCTTCAGCAAGACCGAGTTCGATTTCCAGACGCTGGAACATCGGCTGCGCGAGCTCGCCTTCCTCAATTCCGGCGTGACCCTGATCCTGACCGATGCGCGCGGCGTCGAGCCCAAGCAGGTGAAGATGCATTACGAAGGCGGGCTCGAGGCCTTCGTCAAATATCTCGACCGCTCCAAGCAGTCGCTGCACGGCGCGCCGCTCGCGATTTCCGCCGAGCGCGACGGCATCACCGTCGAAGTGGCGATGGAGTGGACCGACGTCTATCACGAGACGATGCTGTGCTTCACCAACAACATCCCGCAGCGCGACGGCGGCACGCATCTCGCCGGCTTCCGCGCCGCACTGACGCGCACCATCAACAATTACGCCAATGAGAGCGGCATCGCCAAGAAGGAGAAGGTGCCGCTCACCGGCGAGGATATGCGCGAAGGGCTCACCTCGATCCTGTCGATCAAGGTGCCCGATCCCAAATTCTCGTCGCAGACCAAGGACAAGCTCGTCTCCTCCGAGGTCCGGCCGGTGGTCGAGGGCGTCGTCGCCGACAAGCTGCAGCAATGGTTCGAGGAGCATCCGGCCGACGCCAAGCGCATCGTCGCCAAAGTGGTCGAAGCCGCCGCGGCGCGCGAGGCGGCGCGCAAGGCGCGCGACCTGACGCGGCGCAAAGGCGCGCTCGACATGGCCAATTTGCCGGGCAAGCTCGCCGATTGCCAGGAAAGCGATCCGGCCAAGAGCGAGCTCTTCATCGTCGAGGGCGACAGCGCCGGCGGCTCGGCGAAGCAGGGACGCGACCGGCGCTCGCAGGCGATCCTGCCGCTCAAGGGCAAGATCCTCAATGTCGAGCGCGCGCGCTTCGACAAGATGCTGAGCTCGGCCGAGATCGGCACGCTCATCGCCGCGCTCGGCACCGGCATCGGCGCCGAAGAGTTCGATGTGGAAAAGGCGCGCTATCACCGCATCATCATCATGACCGACGCCGATGTCGACGGCAGCCATATCCGCACGCTTCTCCTCACCTTCTTCTTCCGGCAGATGCCGCAGCTGATCGAGAAGGGCTATCTCTACATCGCCCAGCCGCCGCTCTATCAGGTGAAGCGCGGCTCCGGCAAATCGGTTTATCTCAAGAACGACGGCGCGCTCGAGGAGTATTGCATCTCTGCCGGGCTGCGCGATGCGGTGTTCCGCCAGCATGACGGCGTGCAGCGCTCGGCCAACGACCTGCGCGAGCTGGTCGAGCGCGCGCGGCAGGTGCGCAATCTGCTGCAGCCGCTGCTGCGCAAGGTCGGCTCGCGCGAGGTGGTGGAGCAGGCGGCAATCGCCGGGCTGCTCGATCCGGCGCTGCTCGACGACAAGGCGGCGGCGGAAGAAGCCGTGCGCTATCTCGCAACGCGTCTCGACCAGCTGGCGCCCGAGACGGAGCGCGGCTGGAGCGGTGCGGTGGTGGCGAAGGAAGGCTTCGTGCTGGCGCGCACGCGGCACGGTGTCACCGAGCGCCGCGTCCTCGACGTGGCGCTGCTGAAAAGCGCCGAGGCGCGCCGTCTCG
>JASHUO010000026.1 GCA_030039975.1 Alphaproteobacteria bacterium | reverse complement strand
GGCTCTCTCGGTTGCTGCGCAACCGCTGACGCCGCCGCGGACGAGCGCTTACGTGCTCGCCTCGGCTAGCCGGAGAGGAGCGGCTCTCGCGGTTGCTGCGCAACCGCTGACGCCGCCGCGGACGAGCGCTTACGCGCTCGCCTAGGCTAGCCGGAGAGGAGCGGCTCTCGCGGTTGCTGCGCAACCGCTGACGCCGCCGCGGACGAGCGCTACGCGCTCGCCTCGAGCTCACACCACTCCGCGATGAAGAGGGCGATCGTCTGCGTGACGTGGCGGAGCGAGGCGAGGTCGACGCGCTCGTCGAAGCCGTGGATCGCTTCGGATTTGGGGCCGTAGACCAGTGCCGGAATGCCGGCGTAAAGCCCGAAGAAGCGCGCATCGGTGGTGCCGGTGAAGGCGCTCTCGGCGAGCGCCGCGCCGGTGCTGCGCTGATGCGCGCGGCGGAGGAGGGCGGTCGCGTCCGTATCCCGCGCCAGCACATAGCCCTCCGCCTCGAAGCCGTTATAGACGATCTCCGGTGGCGCGTTGGCGAGGAAGCGGTTGGCGCGCGCGGCATCGCGGATCACCGTTTCGATCTCACGCTTGGCGTCAGCGATGTCCTGGCCGGGATAGAGCGCGATGCGGGCGTCGAACACGCACCAGGCGGGGACGCTCGACGCCCAATCGCCGCCGGCGATCTTGCCGATATTGAGGTTGATGGGATGCGCGTGCTCGGCGTAGAGCGCGTGCCGCTGCTGCGGCTCGTTCCAGCGCGCCTCGAGCCGGTGCAGCGCGGTGATCAGGTCGAACGCGGCTTCGATGGCGTTGCTGCCGCTGCCGGCATCCATGACATGCACCGGCAGGCCGCGCACCCGCACCTGGAACCAGAGCACGCCGACCTGGCCGCGGATAAGCCGTTCGGATGTGGGCTCGGGAATGAGCGCGGCCTCGGCGCGATAGCCGCGCGCGAGGCATGCGAGCGCGCCATTGCCGGTGCATTCCTCCTCGACCACCGACTGCACGTGGACGTCGGCGGCCGGGCGATAACCGAGATGGCGCAGCGCGTCGAGCGCGGCGATGGTGGCGATGAGCCCGGATTTCATATCGCCGCTGCCGCGGCCGTAGAGCCAGCCATCGCGGATCTCGGGCGCGAAAGGCGGCCGCGTCCACATCTCGGAGGGGCCGGTCGGCACCACGTCGATATGGCCGTTGAGGATGAGGGAGCGGCCGCGCGGGCGCTCGGCGCGCAGGCTGCCGACGACGTTGACGGCATCGTCATAGCCGCCCGGCACCGGCGAGAAGCCGGGGAGATGCCGGATCGCGTCCAGCTCGACGCGCCAGCGATCGACCGACCAGTGGCGCTCGCGCATCAGGCGGGCGATGAAATCCTGCGCCGTCTGCTCGGCGCCGCGGACCGAGGGGAGGGCGACGAGCTCGCGGGTGAGCTGAAGCTGGGCATCGAACCGCCGGTCGACCTCGTCGAGGATCGCCGAAGTGAGCGCCGTCTCGAGCATGTCCCATCCCCCCAGGCTGCGGCCCAAGCCTGGACTATAGCGCGATCTTCGCGCGGCGGTTCAAGCGCTTGCAAGGCGCTGCTATGACCCTGGCGCAGCGCGCATATCCCCACTTTATCAAGGGTTGACCAGGGCCGGCCGCCCGCTCATATAGGCGCCGTTCCGCCCCTTTGCCGCACTGCGGGAGGCCGGGCGACCCGATCGGCGGAAAGCTCATCGGCAGGTGATGCAGATCAATGCGGCCGTCGCCGGAAGTTGCGATTGGGGGCCGATTGGGAGAGTTGTGCAGCATGAGCGAGCTCGTCCTCGGGCATGACCTCGCCTTCGAGGATCTCTATCGGCGCGACGGGCTGGTCCGGCTCGACGCGGCCTTCATCGGCCATCTCGCTGCGGCCGATGTCGAGCTGCACAATCGGCTGGTGACGGCGCGGCGCGATGCGAAGGCGCTCGACCGCGCTGCGGAATCGGCGCTGCTGCTCGACCTCGCCCCGCATCTCGAGGATTTCGTCGGCCAGCTTTTCGGTATCGGCGCTGCGATGCGCGCGCTGCAGGCGCAGCACGACGCGCTGGCGCCGCTCTATTCGGTGAAGCGGCTGTTCGTGCAGCGCCGCGCGGTCAAAGGCGTGACGCCGGAGGCCGCCGCGGCGATCGATGGCGAGGCGTTGGCGCGCGAGCTTGCGGCGCTGATGCGCGAGCCCTTCAGCGAAGCGAGCTATGCGACCCATGTCGCGCGCTGGATGGAAGCGGAAGCCGAGAACGCCGCCGCGCTCGAGCTGGCGCAGCGCTACGCCGCCTGGGCGGTGCTGGCGCCAGAGGGGCGGGAGAAGCATCACCACGGCGTGCTCTTCAAGGTGCCGCACAAGCTCGAGATGACGCATCTCGTGCCGGTCGAGACGGTGAGCGAGCATGGCGTCGCCATGCTGCGGCTGCCCGAGCATGACTGGCGCCAGCGCGCAGGCTTCAAGCTGACCGATGCCGGCGCCGATCTCACCAAGGCGCTCGATCAGGCGAATTACTGCATCTGGTGCCACCATCAGGGCAAGGACAGCTGCGCGCGCGGCTTGCGCGACAAGA
>JASHUO010000267.1 GCA_030039975.1 Alphaproteobacteria bacterium | reverse complement strand
CGGCCAGGACGGCGCGGAGGGTCGCGATATCGATGAGCGGCGCGTCGCCGTAGAGCACCAGAACATCGCCGACAAAGCCCTGCAGCGCCGGACGTGCCGACATCACTGCATGGCCGGTGCCGCGCGGCGCCACCTGCACGACCGTCTCGGCCGGGCGAACCGCCTCCGCCACGGCCTCCATGCCGGGGCCAATGACGACGATGGTGCGCGCCGGTGCGAGCGGCGCCACCGCGGCGAGCACATGCTGGATCATCGGCCGGTTGGCGATGCGATGCAGGACTTTGGGCAGCGCCGAGTTCATGCGCGTGCCTTGGCCGGCGGCCAGCACCAGCACGGCAAGATCGCGATGGGTCATGGGCAAGGCGTCGCGTTGAAGCAGAAAAGCGGCGGATTCATAGGTGTCTCACGCGGCCAAAACCTGTCATAAGAAGATAACAGCGGCGAGTAAAGATTTGTGAACAAAGATGAAGCAGACCGCGCTCCTCTTCGACCTGGACGGCACGCTGGTGGACAGCGTCCCCGACCTCGCGGCGGCTGCCAACCGGCTTCTCGCCGAGCTCGGCCATCCCCCGCTCGACCCCAAAGAGGTGGCCGGCATGGTCGGCGATGGCGTCGCCAAGCTGGTCGAGCGCGTGCTCGCCGCCCGCGGCGCCCGGGAGATCGCAACCGACGAAGCGCTGCGCCGCTTCGTCGCGCTCTATGAGGCCAATGCTGCGACCCTCACCCGGCCCTACCCCGGGGTCGCAGCGGGGCTCGACGCGCTGGCCGCCCGCGGCTTCCGATTTGCCATTTGCACCAACAAGATCGAGCGGGCAACGCGCCTGGTGCTTGAAGGGGTGGGGCTGGCGCGGTTCTTCCCGGTGATGCTGTGCGGCGACAGCCTCCCCACGCACAAGCCCGATCCCGGTCCCTGTCTTGCGGCGCTGGCGCGACTCGGCGTCCCGCCCGAAGCGGCCGCGATGATCGGCGATCATCGCAACGACGTGCTGGCCGCGCGCGGCGCCGGCATCCCTGCGATCTTCGCACGTTACGGCTATGGCCTCGCAACGCTGGGCGCCCTGCGCCCCGATGCGATGATCGACCGCTTCGATGAGTTGCCGGGCGTCCTAGAAGTTCTCAGTTCTCAGTAGTCAGTTATCAGTTGAACCTAAGCCCAAATCTCAACCTGCACTGAAAACTGAAAACTGACCACTGATAACTTTGAATTTACTCGATTTTTGTCAAGCGGACATTCACGAACCCCCAGCCGCTGCCGAATTCGATGCGGATGGGCAGCGCCGGGGCGCCGGGCCGGGGGGCGGCGAACCAGACGCGGCCATCGGTGGTGTGGGGCGAGTAATCCTGGTCCCAGGAGAAGCCCGCGATCTTGACCGCGGCGACAGAGCAGCGCCTGACCTCGCCGGCATAGCCGTATTCCGCCGATTTCTCGACTCGGGCGCTTCCGTCGTCGGCCAGGACGAGGTCGTAGCGCCGGCGGCCGTCATAGACGGGAAAGCGGCCGCTGCAGCGGCCGGTCGCGGCGACGCTGCGGCCGATGGCGAGGATGGCGCTGAGGGGGTCGAGGGTCTCGACCGTCTGCTGCGGCGTCGGCTTCGGCCGGCCGGCATCGACCGGCGGAACAAGGGACGTCTTCACCGTGCCATCGCCGGGATAATCGAGGCGCGCCACGCGGTCATGCCCGCGGATGCGCAGCTGCTGCTCGTGGAAGCTCGGCTTCAGCGCGCCGGAGGCGATCGTGCCGGCGCTGTCGGTAGTGAGATCGAAGCGATAGAAGAGGCGCAGCAACCCGACCGTCTTCACCTGCCCGTCGAGCGTATAGGCCTTGCCGGTCTCGTCGAGGCGGAAAGCGAAGTTGACGACGGGAAAGCCGGCAACATAGGCCTCGTAGCGCACCGCCAGCGGCGCGGGCGCTGCGATCGCCGGCCAAGGCAGCAGCCCCAGCGCCACCAGGCTGCCCCAGGCCAACCGTCGCCGCGATCCCGTCATGGCATCAGCCTGACGCGTTCTCGGCTGGCGATCAACGGCGGCATGGGCTTGCTTGACAGCGCCCGGCGCCCGCGCGTACACCCTTGCCTCTTCGGGCGCTTAGCTCAGCGGGAGAGCACACCCTTCACACGGGTGGGGTCGTAGGTTCAATCCCTACAGCGCCCACCATCAGAACCCGCAGGAAGCCGCCGGTTCCTGCGGGTTTCTCATGCCCTACCGTCGGCCCTCATCAACCATGATCGGCAGAGCTCGGCCTCGCGGCGCGGGGGGCACGGCGCTGCATCGGGCGCGGGGAGGAGATGGCCGCTCGCCCCCTATATATCTCACGGAATGCGATAGCGTTTCGGAGGAACGGACATGGTCAAGCGAGCTCTTGCCGCCGGCACGATAGCCCTTGCGGGCGCCGCCCTGGCGCTCAGTCTCTCGACGGCGCCCGCCGTGGCGCGCGTCTTCGTCGGCATCGGCGTCGGTGTTCCCTTCTACGCCCCGCCCCCCGTGGTGGTCGCCCCGCCGCCGGTCTACTACGCGCCGCCGCCCGTGGTCGTGGCCCCGGCACCCGCTTATGTACCCACCTATGTGCAGCAGCCTTCGGCGAGCAATACCTACTACTACTGCGACAACCCGCAGGGCTACTACCCCACGGTCCAGAGCTGCAGCAGCGGCTGGCGCCCGGTTGCCGGGCATTGAGGCGCGAAGCGGGCGCGCCGGCGCCCGCGCCTAGCCGAGTTGCCGCTCCGAGCGGGCATTTGCGAAGGAGCGGCGCCCCGCTTCAGCAGAGGAGCAGCGCGATCGCCGTGATGATGGCCGGCAGGCCGATCCAGGTGACGACGACGATCACGCCGCGCCTCCCTGTGCGGAGGCGGCCACGCTGCCGGGCGGTCGATGACGGTGCTGCATCTCTGAAGGTCCGGGGCCGGGTCTCGTGGCATCGCCGATGCAAGGGCCGTTCCGCGCGAACGGCTTTTGTTTTCCGCCATTCCCGAGCCCCCACCGAAGCGCCTGCCGGCAGATCCTGCCGAGACCGTCGCGTATAAATTTCACCGCGGATGCGCTGAATACTCGGCGAAGGAGCTTTTAGTTCTTTCGTTGCCCACGCGCCTGCCCGCGCCCGCACCATGGCCAAAGGGGCGTTGACTTTCGCCGCCTCGGCCGTCATGTCTGCTGCCTCCACACGAGCGCCGATCGCTCCCCTGCGCGGGCCCATACCTCCTCGGCGTTAACGAAATTTTCCGCGGCGCCGCGCCCGGACGGCCTTGAAACCACGAAACAGCGGGCCTATTTTGCTGGCACTCACAGCCGGGGAGTGCTAACAAACCGGCACAAGCTCATAGTTTTGGCAACATTCCCGAGGAGGATCCCGCATGCAATTCCGTCCCCTGCACGACCGCGTGGTCGTGCGCCGCATCGAATCGGAGGAGAAGACCTCCGGCGGCATCATCATTCCCGACACCGCCAAGGAAAAGCCGCAGGAAGGCGAAGTCATCGCCGTCGGCCCGGGCGCTCGGGGCGAGGACGGCAAGCTTCATCCGCTCGACGTCAAGGCCGGCGACCGCGTGCTGTTCGGCAAATGGTCGGGCACCGAGGTCAAGCTCGACGGCGAAGAGCTCATCATCATGAAGGAAAGCGACATCATGGGCATCATCGAGGGCAAGCCCTCGAAGGCCAAGAAAGTCGCCTGATCCCTTCCCCACCACCCCCAGAAGCAAAAGGAACTGAAGGACCATGGCTGCTAAGGAAGTCAAATTCCATGGCGATGCGCGCGAGCGGATGCTGCGCGGCGTCGACATCCTGGCCAACGCGGTCAAGGTGACGCTCGGCCCCAAGGGCCGCAACGTCGTCCTCGACAAATCGTTCGGCGCGCCGCGCATCACCAAGGACGGCGTCACCGTCGCCAAGGAGATCGAGCTCGCCGACAAGTTCGAGAATATGGGCGCGCAGATGCTGCGCGAAGTCGCCCAGAAGACCAACGACACCGCCGGTGACGGTACCACCACGGCGACCGTGCTGGCGCAGGCGATCGTGCGCGAGGGCGTCAAGGCCGTCGCGGCGGGCCTCAACCCGATGGATCTGAAGCGCGGCATCGATATCGCCGTCGAGGCGGTGGTCGAGGACGTGAAGAAGCGCTCGAAGAAGGTCTCGACCAATGACGAGATCGAGCAGATCGGCACGATCTCGGCCAATGGCGAGCGCGAGATCGGCGAGAAGATCGCGGAGGCAATGAAGAAGGTCGGCAATGAAGGCGTTATCACGGTCGAGGAGTCGAAGAGCCTCGAGACCGAGCTCGATGTCGTCGAAGGCATGCAGTTCGACCGCGGCTATCTCTCGCCCTACTTCGTCACCAACGCCGAGAAGATGGTGTGCGAGCTGGAGAACCCGTTCATCCTGCTGCACGAGAAGAAGCTCTCGGGCCTGCAGGCGATGCTGCCGGTGCTCGAGGTGGTGGTGCAGTCGGGCCGGCCGCTGCTGATCGTCGCCGAGGATGTCGAGGGCGAAGCGCTCGCGACCCTCGTCGTCAACAAGCTGCGCGGCGGCCTCAAGGTCGCGGCGGTGAAGGCGCCGGGCTTCGGCGATCGCCGCAAGGCGATGCTCGAGGACATCGCCATCCTGACCGGCGGCCAGCTGATCAGCGAGGATCTCGGCATCAAGCTCGAGAATGTCACGCTCGACATGCTCGGCAAGGCCAAGAAAGTGCGCGTCGAGAAGGAGAACACCACCGTCATCGACGGCTCCGGCAAGAAGAACGACATCCAGGGCCGGGTGGCACAAATCCGCGCCCAGATCGAAGAGACGACCTCCGACTATGATCGCGAGAAGCTGCAGGAGCGTTTGGCGAAGCTGGCGGGCGGCGTCGCGGTGATCCGCGTCGGCGGCGCCACCGAGGTCGAGGTGAAGGAGCGCAAGGATCGCGTTGACGATGCGATGCACGCGACCCGCGCCGCGGTCGAGGAAGGCGTCGTCCCTGGCGGCGGCCTGGCGCTGCTGCTCGCGACCAAGGCCCTCGCGAGGCTCAAGCCCGCGAATGACGACCAGCGCGTCGGCATCGACATCGTCCGCCGCGCCTTGCAGTCGCCGGTGCGGCTCATCGCCGAGAACTCGGGCGTCGACGGCTCGATCGTCGTCGGCAAGCTGCTCGAGAGCACGAGCGCCAACCAGGGCTTCGATGCGCAGAGCGGCGAATATGTCGACATGCTGAAGGCCGGCATCATCGACCCGACCAAGGTCGTGCGCACCGCGCTGCAGGATGCGGCTTCGGTCGCCGGCTTGCTGGTGACCACCGAAGCGATGGTTGCCGAGAAGCCGGAGAAGAAGCCGCCGATGCCCGCTCCGCATGGCGGCGGCATGGGCGACATGGACTTCTAAGCCAGCGTCCAGGCAAAGACGTCACAGAAGCGCTGAAGGGCCGGGGATCTCCCCGGCCCTTTTTTCGCGCCCGAGCTGAGGGTTTACGCCAGGCGGGCTGGCCCTCTCCGCCCCGGGCGTGCCGCCGCCGCGTGCGGATCGAGCGCCATTTCGCGCCCATGCGTCTCGACGCCGAGGAAGAGATAGGCCAGAGCCACCGGCACCATCGTGATCGCGAGGAAGACGAAGGCCGGGAATACCGCGGCGCTCGTCGCTTGCGGCGCGATGATGTTGCTGCTGCCGGCGAGCAAGGCCAGGGCCAGCGGGCCCAGGATCTTGCCGAAGCCGTTGGCCGCTTGCCCGAGACCGGACGCGCGGGAGCCGCAGCGCACGCCATATTGCTCGACCGTATAGGGCGCGAGGTTCGAGAAACCGCCTTCGACGAAGAAGGCCGCGGCGGCGGTCAGGATGATGAACAAGGGGAAGCCGTTGGCTAGCAGCACGGCGTTGAAGTAACCGGCCACGCAGAGGCACGCCGCCGCCAGGAAGCCGAAGACGATGCCGAGGGCGCGCCGGCCCAGCTGCGGCGCGATCAGCGAGACGATGATCTTGCCGACGACCCCGGTGGCGGCGACATAGATGAAATACTTCGCCGCCACGGCGGGCGTGACGTGAAGCGCCAAGGAGACAATCGTCGGTCCCCAGAGGTAATAGCCATAGGCCGCCGCGGAGGAGCCGAACCAGATCAGGATCGTCTGCCAGAAAAGCCGCGGATTGACCGAGTAGAGCTCGGACAGGCTGCCGCGCGGCTCGGCGCGCGGCAGCGTCGCCGGCAGCGGCACGCGGTCGAGCGGCAGGTTCAGCTGCCGCGCCACGGCTTCGCGCGCTTCGGCAAAACGCCCCTTGGCGGTGAGCCAGCGCACTGATTCCGGCACGAAGGCCCAGGCGAGCCCGGCGACGATGAGGGCCAGGAACCCGGTCAGCGCCACCCCGCGCCAGCCGAAGGCATGGAGAAGAATCGCCGCCGTGAAGGAGGCCAGCAGGGTTCCGGCGCTGGCGAACACGACATAGAAGCTGGTCAACCCGGTGCGCCAGCGCGTTGGTGTCTGCTCGACGATGATCGTCAAAGACGGGGTGACCCCGGCGGCGAGACCAAATCCCACGAAGAAGCGCAGGATTGCGAGCGCTATCCAGGCGCCCGTCGGCAGCAACCCGATGGCACCGGCGGCAACGCCGCAGATGACCGTCCCGATGACCGTCAGCATCTTGCGCCCGAAGACATCGCCGAGGGCGCCCCAGGCGAGCGAACCGACGATCGCGCCGACGCCCGCGCCATAGAGGATCAGCGCGCCCTGGCCATAGGTGAGGTGCCATTCCGGCCCGATCACCGCCATGACGAAGGCGATCAGGAAGAAGTCGAAGAAATCGAGCAGCCAGACCCCCGCCATGATGGCAAAGCTCAGCCAAAACCGCGGGTTGAGCGGCGCCGTGTCAAACAGCGCCAACAGTTCCTCTGAGGTTTGTTCTGCCATGGTCTCCTCCCTGATCGTTTTCGGCCGCAATGCAGCCGGTTTTGGGATTTGTTCGACGGCAGATCGCGTCCCCAAAATTCCCCGGTTTCCCGGGTGGTGGCGCGGTTTGGGCCGCTTTGGGCCTCGTTAAAGGTTCGCAAGCACGTGGTGCCACGGGCGGGTAAACCCGCGGGTGGGCGATCTGTCGATCCGTCGCGCGAAACGGGGCGCGATGCAGAGGTGCGTCCCCAGCTTCGCTGTGGCTTAGCGTCGGTTCACTCGCATGCCGGCGCAAGTGAAATGTGCGTTAGGGCGTGGCCTCGAGGTTTCGGCGATGGCCGGGGGCGCCCGGGCCCGGAGGGCAAAATCGCAGCGACTACGCCGCCGCCATAAGCGTTGCAGCCCGCGGGCCAAGCTCGACAGTGACCGTCCAGAAGCGATCCAACCGGCGCAATGCGGCAG
>JASHUO010000266.1 GCA_030039975.1 Alphaproteobacteria bacterium | reverse complement strand
CGGCGCCGCGGCCGCGTGAACCTCGAGCGTCGCTCCCAATCCCTCTTGCAAGCCTGTTGCAGCGCAGCATAGAGTGATTGTGAGCGGCCTTTTCGAGGCTGCGGGAGCGTGGCGGGATGGCGGCGCGGCAGAGAATCCTTCGCGTGCGGCGCGACTACAACCAGTGGGTCGCGAACCAGACGCTGGAGGACTACGCGCTGCGCTTCACCGCCAAGAAGGCGCGGCGCTGGTCGCCCTTTCGCGTCGCCAACACCGCACTCGGCGCGATCTCGTTCCTCGCGCTCGAGGCGATCGGCGGCACCATCACGCTGAACTACGGCTTCACCAACGCCGCCGCGGCGATCATCGTCGTCGGGCTGCTGATCTTCGTCACGGGACTGCCGATCGTCTTCTACGCGGCAAAATACGGCGTCGACATCGATCTGCTCACCCGCGGCGCCGGCTTCGGCTATATCGGCTCGACGATCACTTCACTCATCTACGCCTCCTTCACCTTCATCTTCTTCGCCATCGAATCCGTCATCATGTCGATGGCGCTCGAAACCTGCTTCGGCGTGCCGCTCGCGCTCGGCTATGTCGTCAGCTCGCTCATCGTCATCCCGCTGGTGACGCACGGCATCACCTTCATCAGCCGCTTCCAGCTCTGGACCCAGCCGATCTGGCTGGCGCTGCACCTGCTCCCGTTCCTGTTCATCGCCGTCTACAGCGCGGATTCGTTCCATGGCTGGACCGGCTTTACCGGGCGCGCCGAGCGCGGCGTCACCGGCTTCGACCTCGCCTTGTTCGGCGCCGCAGGCTCGGTCGTGCTCTCGCTCATCGCGCAGATCGGCGAGCAGGTAGACTTCCTCCGCTTCCTGCCCGCCGAGCGTGCCGAGAACCGCCTTGCGCGCTGGGGCGCTCTGCTCACCGCCGGCCCCGGCTGGATCGTGCTCGGCACGTTAAAGCTGCTGGCCGGCTCGTTCCTGGCCTATCTCGCGCATGAGCACGGCGTCGCGCTCGAGAAGGCGGCGCAGCCGACGGAGATGTACGCCGTCGCCTTCCAATACATGCTGTCCTCGCCCCGCGCCGCGGTCGTGGTCGCGGGTATCTTCGTCGTGCTGTCGCAGCTCAAGATCAACGTCACCAATTCTTATGCGGGCTCGATCGCCTGGTCGAATTTCTTCTCGCGCCTGACGCATCGCCATCCCGGCCGCGTGGTCTGGCTCATCTTCAACGTCGCCATCGCGCTGCTGCTGATGGAGCTCGGCGTCTATGCGGCGCTGGAGCGCATCCTCGGCATCTATTCCGCCGTCGCCGCCGCCTGGGTCGGCGCCATCGTCGCCGATCTCGCGATCAACAAGCCGCTCGGCCTCAGCCCCGCCCATATCGAGTTCAAACGCGCGCATCTCTACGACATCAACCCGGTCGGCGTCGGCGCCATGCTGATCGCGACGGTTGCCGCGGTCGCGGCCTTCGCCGGTCTCTTCGGCCATGCCGCCGTGGCGTTCACGCCGTTCGTCGCGCTCGCGGTTGCCTTCATCGCTGCGCCGGCGATCGCTTATGCCACCAAAGGCCGCTATTACATCGCGCGCAAGCCGCGGCGGCTCTGGGCGCAGGAAGCCGTCATTCGCTGCTGCGTCTGCGAGAACCCGTTCGAGCCCGAGGATATTGCCTTCTGCCCGGCCTATGCCGGGCCGATCTGCTCGCTGTGTTGCTCGCTCGATTCGCGCTGCAACGATCTCTGCAAGCGCGGCGCGCGCCTCCCCTCACAGCTCGCAAGCTTCCTCGGCGCCGTGCTGCCGGGGCGCGTCGCCGCCCGGCTCGATACCCGCCTCGGCCATTATCTCGGGCTGCTGCTGCTGCTCGGCTCGATGATCGGCGCCACGCTCGCCGCCCTCTATTGGCAGGTGGCGCTGAGCTCGGATGTCGCGAGCGGCGTGGTCAAGCTTGCCTTCTGGAAGGTCTTCTTCCTCCTCTTCATCATCGCCGGCATCGCCGCCTGGCTTTTCGTGCTGAGCCATGAGAGCCGCAAAGCGGCGCAGGAGGAGTCGCGGCGTCAGACCGCCCTGCTGATGCACGAGATCCGTGCGCATAAGCGCACCGACGCGCAACTGCAGAAGGCCAAGGAGGCGGCGGAGGCGGCGAACCTCGCCAAGAGCCGCTATGTCGTCGGCATCAGCCACGAGCTGCGCGCCCCGCTCAACGCGGTGCTCGGCTATGCCCAGCTGCTCGAGCGCGACGCCGCGATCCCGGCCCATCGCCGCGACGCCATCACCGTCATCCGCCGCAGCGGCGAGCATCTCGCGGGGCTGATCGAAGGGCTGCTCGACATTTCGAAGATCGAGGCGGGCCGGCTCAAGCTGCAGTATGAGGAAGTGCACCTCGCCGAGTTCCTCGGCCAGATCGTCGACATGTTCCGCCTGCAGGCGGCGGCGAAAGGCATCGACTTCGTGTTCGAGCGGCCCGAGCGCTTGCCGGCGGTGGTGCACACCGATCCGAAGCGCCTGCGCCAGATCCTGATCAATCTGCTGTCGAACGCCATCAAATTCACCAATGCCGGCAGCGTCAGCCTGCGCCTCAGCTACCGCAGCCAGACCGCCGGGATCGAGATCGAGGATACCGGCGTCGGCATCGGCGCTGCCGACCTTCGCCGCATCTTCGAGCCGTTCGAGCGCGTCGAGCAGCCCGATGGCCAGGTCAAGCCAGGCATGGGCCTTGGCCTCACCATCACCAAGCTGCTGACCGAAATCCTGGGTGGCGACATCTCGGTCGACAGCACGCCCGGGCGCGGCAGCCGCTTTCGGGTGAAGCTGATGCTCGCCGAAATCGCGCAACCGCGGATGGCCGCCGCGGCGGCGATGGCGATCCGCGGCTATGCCGGGCCGCGGCGCACGGTGCTGCTGGCCGATGACGATCGCGAACACCGCCAATTGCTGCGCGAGGTGCTGGCGCCGTTGGACTTCGCGCTGCTCGAGGCGGCGGACGGCCCGTCCTCGCTGCGCCTCGCCGAGGAAGCTCGGCCGGACCTCATTCTCCTCGACATCTCCATGCCGGGCAGCGATGGCTGGGCGGTGACGCGCACGCTGCGGCGGCGCGGCTTGAGCCAAACCAAGATCATCATGATCTCGGCCAATGCCGGCGAGGCCGATCGCCGCGGCGAGGCACTCGCCGACGCCTTCATCGTCAAGCCGATCGATCTGCAACGCCTGTTCGAGACGATCGCGCGTCTGCTCAAGATCGAGTGGCTCTGGGATCCCCCTGCTTCCGCCGCGGTTGCGGCGCCCGCCTTCTCGGCGGCCGATGTGCCGCCGCGGCCGCACCTCGCGGAGCTGCGCCGGCTCGGCCGCATCGGCTATGTCCGCGGCATCCAGGCGAAGCTCGACGAAATCGAGAGCGAAGATCCGACCCGGCACGCCTTCGTCGCACACATGCGCGCGCTGGTGCAGGATTTCGACTTTGCCCGCTACATGGCGGCGCTCGAAGAGCTGGACAGCGCCGATGCCTGACGGGACGCGGCGCGACATCGCGCTGGTGATCGATGATTCGCCGGAGACGCTGCGCTTCCTCACCGATGCGCTCGAGGAGGCGGGGTTCACCGCGCTGGTTGCGCTGAGCGGCGGCAGCGCGCTGACGCTCGCTCAGGAGGTGACACCCGACATCGTGCTGATGGACGCGGTGATGCCGGGGATGGACGGGTTCGAGGCTTGCCGCCGGCTCAAGGCAATGAACCAGCTCGCCTATGTCCCGGTGATCTTCATGACCGGGCTCAGCGAGACCGAGCATGTGATCAAAGGGCTCGAGGCGGGCGGCGTCGACTACGTCGCCAAGCCGATCGTCCCCGACGAGCTCATCGCCCGGATGCAGGTGCATCTCGCCAATGCCCGCCTCGGTCAAAGCGCGCGTAACGCGCTCGATGCGGCGGGGCGCTTCCTGCTCGCCGTGGACGCCGCGGGGCGTGTGCTGTGGTGCACGCCGCAAGCGGGCAAGCTGCTCGAATCGGCGTTTCCGCACGCCGCCGCCGAAAGCTCGCGTCTGCCGGCGGCGCTGGTGCAGCGCTTGATCGAGCCGGCGGAAACGCCGGCCGGCACCGATGCGGCTGCGATGCCGGGCGCTCCCGGCGAAACGCGCTTTCAGCTCTCCTATATCGGCAAGATCGGCGCCGACGAGTTCTTGCTGCGCCTCGTCGAAAGCGACACCGCAAGCGAGGAGAGCCGGCTCAAGCGGCATTTCACGCTGACCGCGCGCGAGGCGGATGTGCTGGTCTGGGTCGCCCGCGGTAAATCGAACCGCGATATCGGCGAGATCCTCGGCCTCAGCCCGCGGACCGTCAACAAGCATCTCGAGCAGATCTACGCGAAGCTCGGCGTCGAGAACCGCACCTCGGCCGCAGCGCTCGCGCTGCGCGCGCTCGGCAGCCGATAGCCGCACGTCACCTTGGCACTCGGCGCACGCTACGGGCAGCTTCCTTGGCAGGCTGTGAGCGGCGGTGCTAAAGTCGGATCTCAAGATCGGGCAACGATAACGATGCCGCAGGGAGGATTGCCATGCTGCAGGTGTATCTCGACCCGTGCACCGTCAACAGCCGCAAGGTGCTGGCGGGGCTGGATTTGCTCGGCACGCCGTACGAACTCAACCATGTCGACTACTTCACGGGCGCCCACAAGAAGCCGGAGTTCCTCGCCATCAATCCGAATGGGGCGGTCCCGGCGGCGGTGGATGGCGATTTCGCGCTTTCGGAATCAAACGCCATCCTGCAATACGCGGCCGATCTGACCGGCGCCGACAGACGTTATCCGAAGGACTTGAAGCGCCGCGCCGACGTGAACCGTTGGTTGCTGTGGGAAGGCTCGACCTGGTTCCCGAGCTGCTACACGTTTCTGGTCGAGTATGTCGTAAAGCCTCTCATGAATGCCCAGCCAGACAAGTCGATCATCGACAAGGAGATGCCGAACTGGCACCGGCTTGCCGGTATCCTCGACGCGCGCTTGGCGAAGTCCGACTGGCTCGTCGGCGACGATGTGACGATCGCCGACATCGCCGTTGCGGCGCCCATGCATGTGCACAAGTTGCAGCGCCTGCCACTCAGCGATCATCCGAACCTCGAGCGATGGATGGCGGACATCGAAGAACTACCCTGCTGGCAGAGAACGCAAGGCGCGGTCGATCGAGCTCTGCAGGTGAAGTAATTGGCTCGTGCCAGGGCGCCACCGAGCGCCCTGGCCCTCTCCACATTGCGTGAGCTAAGCCATGGGAAGCCAGACCAGTGTCAGCCAAACCAGCGTCAGGTCGACATTCAACTACACGCGCGACACCGGCGTTGTGCCGGAAGTCTACTTTTACGAACCACCGCAGGGCGCCGAGGTGCGCTCCCCCGGCGACGACCCGCATGAAATGACCGTGCACGACGGGTGGAGTCGCGCGACAGCATTTTCGGTGGATCGCGAAGGCTTTGCGTTGCGCGAGTTCCGCTCGCCGTTTCAGCAGTGGGACGACAACGCCGCCATCCGCGCGCAGCTCTACGGCGATGTCAGCGAGTTCGTGAGGCAAGAGGTCGGCGCCAAACGCGTCGTTATCTTCGATCACACGATCCGCGCCAAGTCTAACGAGAAGCAGCAGACCAACGAATTCACCACCTCCAAGCGCGCTCCGGTAATGTTGGTCCATTGCGATTACACGCCGAATTCAGGCCCGCTGCGCGTGCGCCAGCTTCTCGCAGACGAAGCCGACGAGCTGCTGCATCGCCGAGTGGCATTCTTCAATTTCTGGAAACCGTTCAGGCGCATCGTGGAAGAGCGGCCGCTCGCCATGTGCGACGTGACCTCGTCCTCGCCTGAAGATTTCATCACGATGAAGCTGCGTTACCGTGATCGCGACGGTGAGATCTTCGTCATGAGGTACGCTCCGAAGCACCGCTGGTGGTATTTTCCACGCATGACGCCGGACCAGGCGATCCTGCTCAAAACCTACGATTCAGCGACCGACGGACGCGCGCGCTTCATCGGTCACAGCGCCTTTGAAGATCCCAATACGAGCCCCGATGCGCCGATGCGCGAAAGCATCGAGATCAGAACCATGGCATTCTTCTGATTGTCGACGATGGCCGACGATCTTTTCTCCCTTGAGAATAAGGTCGCGCTCGTCACCGGCGGCAACAGCGGCTTGGGCCGCGACATCGCGTTGGCCTTCGCACAGGCGGGAGCGCTGGTCGCGATCGCTGGCCGCCGTGCGGAGCGCAACGCGCATGTGCTGGCGTCGCTGGGTCCCGCCGCGGCCGCATTCGAACTCAACGTTGCCGACGAAGGCTCGGTCGAACGCGCGCTCGCGGGCACGGTCGATCAGTTCGGGCGCATCGACATCCTCGTCAACAACGCCGGCATTGGACAGCGCGCCTCCGTGATGGAGCTTGACCGCGACACCTGGCAATACGTTATCGATACCAACCTCACCGGCGCTTTCCTCTGCACGAAACATGCTGCGCGGCATATGAAGACCCAGGGTGCGGGCAAGATCATCAACATTTCGTCGATCTATGGCGTCATCGCGCCCAGCAAAGGCCTGCAAGTAGCCTATACCGTGGCGAAGCACGGGGTGATCGGGTTGACGAAGGTCAACGCCGTCGAGCTGGCGCCGCTCAACATCCAGGTCAACGCGATCGTGCCCGGCTGGTATTTCACCGAAATGACCGAGGAATTGCGCGGAACAGCCTTTGAGCAGTCCGTCGTGCGGCGCACGCCCGCCGGTCGTTGGGGCGATGGGCGGGACATCATAGGGACATGCCTCTATCTCGCATCGGCCGCCTCGGACTATGTGAGCGGCGCGGTCATCACCGTCGACGGCGGCTATACCGCCAGCGACGGCCTCGAAAGGAATTAGCCTCGCCTGAATTTTTCACGACTGAGGTGGGCAGCGCTCATACGCGGCTCAGCCGCGCTGCACCACCAGCAACGCGCCGTTGGCTTCTTCCGGCGGCACCAGGATGGTGCCCGTCGCCAGCTCCTCATGCGCCACCTGCCATTGCGTCAGGTGATCGAGGGTGCGCGCGAGATCGCCGCTGCGCAGGCTCAGCGCCACCATCGCCGGCAGCGGTCGGTCGAGGTCGATATCGGCTTGCGGATAGAGCGCCGACACATCGTCGGGCGTGGCGAAGACGATGCGATGGCGGCCGACATGCACGGTCATCACGTCATCGGTGGTGGTGATGACGCCGGCGCCGAACAGCCGGTCATAGGCGGCGCGCAGCGGCTCCGTCGCCTCGACCATGACGGTGATGCCGGCGATGCCGGTGATGGCGTTCGCATGC